>DBDM01000141.1:4460-4659 GCA_002293585.1 Bacteroidales bacterium UBA932 | reverse complement strand
GGAAGTAAAGCGGCAGCGGCAGCTTTTTCGGTAGTGGAGCGTAAGGCGCGGATGGCATTACGGGTAGTGCGGGCATAGTATTTATTGTGCACGCGACGGGTTTCGCTTTGGCGGTTGCGTTTTTCAGCTGATTTATGGTTGGCCATAATATTATTGTTTACTTTTAATACTTTTTGTAGTCCGTAGGGGATTCGAACCC
>DBDM01000141.1:4119-4322 GCA_002293585.1 Bacteroidales bacterium UBA932 | reverse complement strand
CATATTGACCACGGAAAGAGCACGTTAGCCGATCGATTGTTGGAAATAACGAAGACGCTGACCTCCCGGGAAATGGAAGCCCAGGTGCTCGATTCCATGGACCTGGAAAAAGAAAAAGGGATTACGATCAAGAGCCATGCCATTCAGATGCAATATACCCACAGGGGAGAGCAATATACTTTAAATCTGATCGATACGCCGGG
>DBDM01000141.1:351-4107 GCA_002293585.1 Bacteroidales bacterium UBA932 | reverse complement strand
TGCTGATTGTAGATGCCACACAGGGCATTCAGGCACAGACAATTTCTAATCTCTATCTAGCCTTGGGGCATGATTTACAGATTATTCCGGTGTTGAATAAGATAGATATGGACGCCGCCATGGTGGAGGAGGTGAAGGATCAGGTGATTGATCTCATCGGCTGTAAGGACGAAGATATTATTTGTGTGAGCGCCAAGACCGGATTGAATGTCGACCAGATTTTGCCGGCTATTGTGGAACGCATTCCTGCGCCTCAGGGAGAAGAGGACGCACCATTGCAAGCGTTGATTTTCGATTCGGTGTTCAACTCGTTCCGCGGCATTATTGCTTATTTTAAAGTGGAAAACGGCGTAATCCGCAAGGGCGATAAGGTGAAATTTTTCAATACGGGCAAGGAATATATAGCCGACGAGATAGGCATACTGCAATTGAAAATGTGCCCCCGCGACGAGATCCGCACGGGCGATGTTGGTTATATTATTTCCGGCATAAAAACAGCCGCTGAGGTGAAAGTGGGCGATACGATCACGCATGTGGAACGTCCCAGCACCGGCGCTATTGCCGGTTTTGAAGAGGTGAAGCCTATGGTGTTCGCCGGTTTGTATCCCGTGGATACCGACGATTATGAAGACTTGCGCGCCTCCATCGAAAAATTACAGTTGAATGATGCGTCGTTGACTTTCGTTCCGGAATCATCGCTGGCATTGGGCTTCGGCTTCCGTTGCGGCTTCCTCGGCTTGCTGCACATGGAAATTATACAGGAGCGCCTCTACCGTGAGTTTAATATGGATGTGATCACCACGGTGCCCAACGTGTCGTATAAAGTGTACACCACGCAGGGCGAAGAAATAGATGTGCACAATCCTTCGGGATTGCCCGTCCCGACACTGATCGACCGTATTGAAGAACCTTACATCAAGGCGCAGGTGATTACCAAAACCGAGTTCTACGGGCAGGTGATGAAGTTGTGCCTCGACAAGCGCGGTATATTGAAGAACGAACACTATATCACCAGCGAGCGGGTGGAGTTGACTTTCGATATGCCCCTGGCCGAAATTGTGTTCGACTTTTACGACAAATTGAAAAGCGTGTCGCGCGGCTATGCCTCGTTCGATTATCATATCAACGGCTTTCAGGAAGCCGATTTGGCCAAATTGGACATCCTGCTCAACGGTGAACAGGTGGATGCGTTGTCGTGCCTTATCCACCGCGGCAATGCGTATGACTTCGGCCGCAAGATGTGTGAGAAATTGAAAGAATTGATCCCCCGCCAACAATTTGATATTGCCGTGCAGGCCGCCATCGGTGCGAAGATCATCGCCCGCGAAACCATTAAAGCCTTGCGTAAGGATGTGACCGCCAAATGTTACGGCGGCGATATTTCCCGTAAGCGTAAACTGCTCGAAAAGCAGAAAAAAGGGAAGAAACGCATGCGGCAGGTAGGTAACGTGGAAGTCCCGCAACAGGCCTTTCTGGCGGTGCTGAAGTTAGATTAAAGCAGCCCATTTGCACTTTTATTTTCCCGTCTCCGAAATTTTATGTACATTTGCTGTTTATAGCATTTTGTAATGAAAACGAAGTATGTATTTGTATTAGGCGGAGTTACCTCATCGCTGGGAAAGGGAATTATTTCCGCATCATTGGCTAAATTATTGCAAGCCCGTGGATTACGTGTAACCATCCAGAAATTCGACCCCTATATTAATGTTGATCCGGGCATGTTGAACCCCTATGAACATGGCGAATGTTATGTGACGGAAGACGGCGCCGAGACCGACCTCGACCTTGGGCACTATGAGCGTTTCCTGAACGTGCCTACGTCCAAAGCGAACAGTGTGACCACCGGGCGCATCTACCAAACGGTGATCCAGAAAGAACGTGAAGGCGCTTTCCTCGGCAAGACCGTGCAGGTAGTGCCGCATATCACCGATGAAATCAAGCGCCGCATGATGATGCTCGGCAAAACCGGACACTACGATGTGGTGATTAGCGAAATCGGCGGAACGGTGGGCGATATTGAGTCGCAGCCCTTCGTGGAAGCCATCCGCCAACTGCAATGGGAACTGGAAGATGAGGATTGTGCGGTATTGCACCTCACCTTGCTGCCTTTCCTGAATGCTGCTAAAGAGTTGAAAACAAAACCCACGCAACACAGCGTGCGCATGCTGCAACAAAACGGTTTGCAGCCCGATATTATTGTGTGCCGCACCGAACATCACATGACGTCTGACATCCGCAAGAAGATTGCGCTCTTCTGTAATGTGAAGCCCAATGCGGTGATTGAGTCGATAGACGCTCGCAGTATCTATCAGGTGCCGATGTTGATGATGGAAGAAAAATTAGATGAAATTATCATTCAAAAATTGCAGTTGAAAGCTGCGAAAGAGCCGGAGTTGCATGAGTGGACAAAATTCCTGGATAAGTTGCAACATCCCAAAACCGAAGTGGATATTGCGCTTGTTGGCAAGTATGTAGAATTGCAGGATGCTTACAAATCCATTCTGGAAGCCTTTATTCACGCCGGCGCTACCAATGAATGTAAAGTGCGCATACATTGTCTGCACAGCGAGCATATTACTGCTGATAATGTAACCGAAAAACTGAAAAACATGCACGCCGTCCTTGTGGCGCCGGGCTTTGGAGAGCGGGGTATAGAAGGAAAAATTGTAGCAGCGCAATATGCCCGCGAACAAAAAATACCTTTCCTTGGTATTTGTCTCGGCATGCAGATTGCGGTGATTGAGTACGCCCGCCATGTGCTGGGGCATAAAGAAGCAATGACCACCGAAATAGATGCTGCTTCAAAGTATCCGGTGATTGCATTAATGGAAGACCAGAAACGCCTTACCATTAAAGGCGGCACTATGCGCCTGGGTGCGTATGAATGTACGCTGCAAAAAGGTTCTTTAGCCTATAAAATTTATGGCAAAGAACAAATCAGCGAACGCCACCGTCACCGTTACGAAGTGAACAATGCCTACGTAGAAGAGTTGCACAAGGCAGGCATGCTGGCCACCGGTAAAAATGCAGAAACGGGATTGGTAGAGATTGTTGAAATCAAAGAACATCCTTTCTTCATCGGCGTGCAATTCCATCCCGAATTCAAGAGCCGCCCGGTGGATCCGCATCCGCTGTTCCGCTCCTTCGTCGCGGCGGCGAAAGGAGCCTGACCATGGCGAAAAAAGCGGCGGCGAAAAAAGACCGCCTCTTCGGCGGCATCGACATCGGCGGCACCAAGATTCTCGCGATGGTCGTCGACGAGAACGGGGCGGTGATCTCGACCGCGAAGAAGAAGACGAAGGGCGAGGCGGGCTTCAAAACAGTGACGGAGCGCGCCGACCTCGCCCTCCGCGAGGCGGCCGAGCTGGAGAACATCCCGCTCAAGAGCCTCTCCGCCGTCGGCATCGGCGTGCCCGTCCCCGTCCTTCCCGACGGCACCACGCCGAGCGCGTCGAACCTCCCCGGCTGGAAAGGCGCGACCCTCATCAAAACGATGGAGGCGCTCACCGGCCGCCCCTGCTTCGCCGAGAACGACTGCAACGCCGGCACCTACGGCGAGTACATCTTCGGCGCGGGGAAGAACGCGAAGACGCTCATCGGCTTCTTCGTCGGCACCGGCCTGGGCGGCGGCATCGTGCTCCATGACCAGCTTATCGTCGGCGAAAACCACCTCGCGGCAGAGCTCGGGCACATCATCGTCCAGGAGGGCGGGCGCGTCTGCGGCTGCGGCCACAAGGGCTGCCTCGAATCCTACGC
>DBDM01000141.1:0-324 GCA_002293585.1 Bacteroidales bacterium UBA932 | reverse complement strand
CAGAGCGCGCCGGACGGGAAGTTCGCCACCATCAAATCCTCCGTCCTGCAGGAAGCCTACAGGAAGGGCGACCAGGTCGCGGTCGAGGCGCTGAACGAAATGGCCCACTACCTCGGCGTCGGCGTCGGCATCTACATCACCATCTTCGGGCCGGATCTCGTCGTCATCGGCGGCGGCGTCTTCGAGGCGCTCGGGAAGGAGCTGCTCCCGAAGGTGAAGGAGTCGGCGCGGCGGCGGGTCTTCCCGGAGCAGAGCTTCCGCGACACGAAAATCACCCTGTCGCAGTTGGGCGATCACGCGGTCGGCCTCGGCGCCGTAGCCTAC
>DBDM01000128.1:283-15959 GCA_002293585.1 Bacteroidales bacterium UBA932 | reverse complement strand
TCAACCGCGTGGTGTACGACATCAGCTCCAAACCCCCCGCAACAATAGAGTGGGAGTAGGGGGAATTGAGAATTGAAAATGGAGAGTTGAAAATAAAATACGTGCCGCCGTTAGACACGAGATTGTTGGTGGATATTTATCCGATTTATTTTGGATTTTTCCCTTGGTATAAGGGATACAGATCAAATTCTAAATCGCTATTACCCCAAACAATGTTCCCGCCAACGATCTTAAATTTTTTAAAATTACTATATTTTAAATATTTATTATGTTGGGGGTGGGGATGCGTTTTTAAGAAATAACCAAAATCAATGTTCCTAATTGCGCCATCATTGAAGTAAAGTTGGATAGTATAGTCGTCCACATAATTTGCCTTTTCTATGTAAATATACCGTGCCATAATTACAATTTTTTAGTGATTTTTGTACTCTTCACCGGAATATTAAGCACAAAATAATTTGTCCATTGTTGTACAATTTCTTTGTAATACTCTTTGATAAATTTCTCTACTTTATTTCTGTCAGTTTCAGGAATGGCATCAATGCCGCGCTTTTTCCGGTGTTTCAATTCTACCAGCAAACCGTTTACTATTACCATATCGTAAATACTTTCATACCCACCCTTTTTCTCAACATGAATGTGGATAGGATAATGCTCCGCAGAGTAAAACCTGAAGACAAAACCAAAGTATTCGTATATTTTCGGCATAGCAGTTATTTTTTACAAAGGTACGCATTTTTTTCTGAATCTATTCCACTACCGCAACAATAGAGTGGGAGTAGGGGGGGAGACAATATATCATGCCCTTTCAGGGCGATTATTGACCTGTGTGTTCATACAAGCGGTGGTTAAAAGTGGTTTTACAACTTCAAAGATACAAAAAAAATCCGTATCTTTGTCACCCCTTAATGGAAAAAGATACACTTTTATCCGCTTTTGCCGCGCAGCCGCTGTGCAGGCAATTGCTCGCGGAAATCACCGCCGGGCACGGAAAAGTTACGCCCGTCCGTGGACTGGCCGGTTCGTCTAAAAGCCTTGCCATCGCATCTGCATCCACTGTTTTCGCCGTTCACTTGGTGGTCATGGCCACGCGTGATGAGGCGGCTTATTGTTACGGCGACCTGAACGCATTGCTGTCGCCGGAGCAGGTGTTTTTCTTCCCGTCATCGTATAAGCGGGGGATTAAAGATGGGCAGACCGATACCTCGAATATCGTGCAGCGCACTGCCGCCATGAATGCAGTGGTGGCAGGGAACTACCCGCTTTTTGTGGTGACTTACCCCGAAGCGGTGGCCGAAAAAACGGCCTCACGCACGGCCGTGGAGAAAAGCGCCGTGCGTTTGCAGAAAGGGGAGAAAATAAGCATGCAATTCCTGCGTGATACCTTGCTGGAATACGGTTTTGAACGCGCCGATTTTGTGGTAGAGCCCGGACAGTTCGCCCTGCGCGGCAGCATTGTCGATGTGTTTTCTTTCTCCGATAACCGCCCCGTGCGCCTTGATTTCTTCGGCGATGAGGTGGAAAGCATACGCACTTTCAACGTCGACACGCAGTTGTCGGAAGAGCCTGTCGAGCATTTTGACATTATTGCCAACCTGCAGGAAAAAACGCAGGTGGAACTTACGGGCAATCTCTTCGATTTTGTGGGTGACAAACTTACGTTATGGATAGACGACCCGAAATATTCAATGGATGTGTTGGACACTTTGTCCGGAATGGAAGAAGCCGCGGGCAAAGTGATTGATGCGGTGGAATTGTTGAAAGCCATGCAGGAAAACCCCTGCGTGTGTTTTACGTCTTCTCCCGATGGAATGAAAAACGGCACTACCGTCAAGTTCAGTACCGCACCGCAACCCACGTTTAACAAGAATTTCGACTTGTTGTCGGCCGACATTGCCGCTCACTCCGACTTGTTGTACAACACGTACATATTGACTGAAAATCCTGCACAGGCAGAGCGATTGAAGTCTATTTTTGCTTCCATAGGGAAGGAGAATATCCGCTTTGATTTTTTACCTTTGACCTTGCATGAGGGCTTTGTAGACCACCATTTGCGTATTTGCTGCTACACCGACCACCAGATTTTTGAGCGTTACCACCGCGTGATGCTCAAGCGCGCTGTGGAGAAAAGCGACCGCATGACCATGCAGGAGTTGAGCAGTCTGCAGGTGGGCGACTACATTGTGCATATCGACCATGGCATCGGGGTCTTCGGCGGACTGGTGAAAACCCTTGTGGATGGCCGGGTGCAGGAAGCTATTAAATTAACTTACCGCGATAATGATGTGCTGTTTGTAAATATCCACGGGCTGCACCGCATTTCAAAATATAAGGGAAAGGACGGTGAGCCGCCGAGAATTTACAAGTTGGGCACCGGCGCCTGGCAGAAATTGAAGCAAACCACCAAGTCGAAGGTGAAAGATATAGCCCGCGAATTGACGGCGTTATATGCTAAGCGTCTTGCTGCGGAAGGTTTTGCTTTCTCGCCCGATTCTTATTTGCAAAATGAATTGGAGGCCTCGTTTATTTATGAAGACACGCCCGACCAGATGAAAGCCACGCAGGCGGTGAAGGCCGATATGGAACGTCCGCACCCGATGGACCGTTTAGTTTGCGGCGATGTGGGTTTCGGAAAAACCGAAGTGGCTATTCGTGCAGCATTCAAAGCCGTGACCGACGGCAAGCAGGTGGCCGTGTTGGTGCCCACCACCATTTTAGCCTTGCAGCATTTCAAAACATTCAGCGGCCGGCTGAAAGAATTTCCGGTGCGGGTGAGCTACGTGAGTCGCCTGAAATCGACCAAACAAATCAAAGAAATTTTAGAAAAATTGCATAAGGGGGAGTTGGATATCGTCATAGGTACGCATCGTTTGCTGAATAAAGACGTGCAGTTTAAAGACCTTGGCCTGTTGATTGTCGATGAAGAACAAAAATTCGGTGTGGGTGCCAAAGAAAAATTAAAAGAGCTGAAAGTGAATGTGGACACGCTCACCATGACAGCTACGCCGATTCCGCGTACCTTGCAATTCTCGCTCATGGGTGCGCGCGACCTTTCCATTATTAACACGCCGCCGCCGAACCGGCATCCTATTGTTACGGAGGTGCACACTTTTCAGGAAGATGTTATCCGCAACGCTATTAATTACGAAATAGAGCGCGGCGGACAGGTCTACTTCCTGCATAACCGTGTGCAGGATATTCAATCGGTGGAAGACATTATCCGCCGCTTGTGTCCCGGCGTAAAAACCTGCATTGGGCACGGACAAATGAAACCGGAAGAGCTGGAAAAAGTAATTCTCGATTTCATGAGCGGCGACTACGATGTGCTCATCAGCACCACAATTATTGAGAACGGCATTGACATTCCCAACGCCAACACCATTATCATCAATCAGGCGCAGAACTTTGGGTTGAGCGATTTGCACCAGCTGCGCGGCAGGGTGGGGCGCTCGAACCGCAAGGCCTTCTGTTATCTGCTGGCGCCACCGCTTATTGCCATGTCCGACGAGTCGCGCCGCCGGTTGAAAGCCATTGAAACTTTTTCCGACCTGGGCAGCGGTTTCAATATTGCCATGCAGGACTTGGATATTCGCGGTGCAGGCAATATCTTGGGCGGCGAGCAGAGTGGTTTTATTTCCGACATAGGGTTTGAAACGTACCAGCGCATCCTCAATGAAGCCTTGCAGGAATTGAAGGACGAAACCATCCGCAAGGAAATTTCCGAAGGCAAACATGTGGATGACACCTGGCCGAATGATGAGCAGTATGTTTCCGATTGCGTCATTGACACAGACATGGAGATTTTAATTCCCGACGCTTATGTGGACAATACGGCCGAAAAGATAAGGCTGTACAGGGAATTGGACGATATTGACAACGAAGAAGCCCTGCAAAAATTCAGGCAGTCCATTACCGACCGTTTCGGCACGCCGCCCGAACAGGTGGAAGCGTTGTTCGACATTGTGCGCCTGCGTTGGCTGGCCATGTCGCTGGGCTTCGAAAAAATTGTGCTTAAAAATAAGTTGATGATAGGTTATTTCATCAGCAATCATTTGTCGTACTACTACCGCACGCCCTTGTTTACGCACGTGCTCGACTACATACAGTACCACCCGCGTGATTTCAAGGTGAAGGAGCAGAACGAGAAATTAATTCTTACGGTGGAGAAAGTAAAAACCGTGCAACAGGCCATTGAGCTGCTGACAAGAATTCAAGTACAGAGTAAACACTAAAAAAATGCTACCTTTGCCCCATGCAGTTGATCATCGACATAGGAAATTCCGGCGCTAAAGTGGCGGTAGCCTGCAAGAACCGACTTGTCGCCACGGAGCGTTACGAGCAGTTAACAATGGATGTATTGCAGCCGTTGATTGCGCGGTACCGGCCTACGGCGGCCATTTATTCCTCGGTGACTGCCGGACAAATTGATTGGGGAAATCAACTTAAAACGCTGATAGATAAAGTTATAATATTCGACCATAACACGCCAATACCTATAAAAAACGGCTATGCGACCCCCGAAACCCTGGGCAGCGACCGGCTGGCGGCGGCAGTGGGCGCCAATTTTCTGTTCCCTGTCACGGATTGCTTGATAATTGACTGTGGTACAGCTATTACAATAGATTATGTAAGCTGTTTCGGAGAATTTTTAGGCGGAAATATTTCCCCCGGACTGCAAACCCGTTTCAAAGCGCTGAATGCCTTTACCGGACGGCTTCCGCTGGGCGCTGTTGTTGATGATATACCGCCCATAGGCACGGACACCCTTTCGGCCGTAACCGCCGGCGTATTGCAAGGTACACTCTACGAGATAGAAAGTTACATTGATAAAAATCCGCATTGTAAAATAATTTTCACAGGGGGGGATGCACTTTTTTTTGTGAAAAACATAAAAAATCCTATCTTTGTAACTTTTAACCTTGTCCTTATAGGACTTAACAGGATAGTAAATTATAATGTGCACGCTATATAAATTGGTTTATCAATCGTTAGCAATTGTAGTATTGCTTTTGACCGTAACAACTGTACATGCCCAAAATGAGGACGCGCTGAATACCTTCACGCCGTATTCGTTTTACGGTTTGGGTGATTTGGCTTTGCCGGGAACGGCCTACAATCAGGGAATGGCCGGAATAGGCACGGGCATACGCACTACGCGCCAGATAAACTTTATTAATCCGGCGGCTTTGAGCGCGCGCGATTCCTTGTCGTTTATGATTGATTTTGGGATCGAAAATCAAAATTACTATTCCAAAAGTTATGCTAAAAGTACCGGACAATGGAATAACGCCGCGTCCAATAGCACCAGCATGCACCATATAGCATTGACTTTTCCGGTAACTAATAACATAGCGGTGGGCGTTGGTTTGTTTCCCTACAGTAATGTGGGGTACGACATACGGGCTATTGAAACGCGTCCCGATATTATTGCCGAAACCGGCAACATATATTATGATTACAAAGGCGAAGGCGGTTTCAGCCAGATTGCCCTCTCGGTGGGCGCCCGGATCGGTAAAAGGTTGTCAATCGGTGTCGGCGGCCAGTATTATTTTGGCACCATTGACCGTTACACGATAGTACAATTCGCCTCCGATCCGTCGTTTTCCAGTTTAGTGGCGGGACGTTCTTTAAAAGCGGGAAATTTTGGAGCAGTCTTAGGCGCACAATATGAACAGCCGTTGAAGAACGACCATTTCCTGACCTTAGGCGCCACCTATCAATTTTCTACGCCGATAACCAAACGGGTGGTCGACTTTGCTTATAAAACCTCTCCGGCAGATACGGTGGAACATAGGGAAGATAATGGTGTCGGGATGTCGATACCGCAAACTATTGGCGTTGGCTTCTCCCTCCGGAAACAAGATGTGTGGATGGTGGGTGCGGATTATGTATATCAGGACTGGCGGGATGTTGCTTATGTGGCGGAATCGCAGCAGGGTATGAATTTTAACGTTACGCCTTCCCATCTGTTTAAAATAGGCGGAGAATGGACACCACGCCGTTTCGACTTCCGCAGTTATCTGAGTCGTTGTACCTATCGCGTAGGCTTTAGTTATGAACGTACCTATATGAGTTTTGACAACTATCAATTGAAAGATATCAGTGCTACCGTAGGTTTTGGTTTCCCCATTAACAGATGGAACAACAACGTTAATGTATCGGCGCAGGTAGGGCGGCGCGGGACAACCGATCATCACCTTATCCGGGAAATCTATGTGAAGCTGAGCCTGAGTTTCAGTTTATATGATATTTGGTTTGTAAAACCTAAAATAGAATAAATCTTTTGTGAAATTTAATACTATTGCAGTAATGAAAAATTTGCGTTTTATACTTTTAATGACCTTAGTTTTTTTTGTAACAGGTCAAGTTTTTGCACAAGGAAGATTTGGAAAAGACAGTGCCGATTGTGTTAGGAATCTCAGTTTCTATCAGGATTATGCGAAACAGAACAATTTCAGGGAAGCATACCCGTTCTGGAAAGACGCTATGTTGCATTGCCCTCCGACTGCCAGCCAAAATCTGTATATCAACGGGGTGAAGATCATGAAATACATGATCGCTAATACCCAGGACGCCGGATTGCGGCAAAAACGTATAGATACGCTGCTGAACCTTTATGACACCCGTATAGCCAATTACAGGGTGAATAAAGGCGATGTATATGCTTTCAAAGCCTACGATATGATGGACTACATGTCGAAAGATAAAGTCGCCGTTTATGAAGCCTTCCGCAAAGCCGTAGAGGCCGGTGGCGATCGTTCGGACGCCCGCACAATAATCATGGCCATGCAAACGGCTGTCGACGCTTATCAGGACGGAAAAATTACCGCCGAACAACTCATTGCGGATTACAATAAAATAAGCGGTTATGCGACGGCACAGGAAAAAGCCAAGCCCAATGACGAACAGGTGAAAAAAATGAACCAGGATCTTGAAAGCCTCTTCGCCCAGAGCGGTGCGGCTTCCTGCGATAATCTGGTGGCCATGTTTGAGCCTTCATTCGACCCGAAAGATAAGGATATTGTGGTGCGTATAGTAAAAATGCTGGGTATGAACGAATGTACTAAGAACGATCTTTACTACAAAGCGGTTGAGGCATATCATGAAATTGACCCTTCGTCGGGCTCCGCCTTTGCGTTGGGACGTATGTTCTTAGCTAAAAATGAGATTGATAAAGCGGTACAGTACTATAAAGAAGCCATTGCCCATCCTGAGGTTACGGAGGAAGAAAAAGAACGCTACTTGCTGGAACTGGCCACTATTTACCTGAAAGACGTGAATAATCCCGTATTGGCTATTCAAACGGTGAAACAGGCGCAGGCTATTAACTCTAAAAACGCTAAAGCTTTCATGCTGTTGGGTAACATTTGGGCTGCACTGAAATGTCAGGGCGACGATGAAATTGCCAAAAAATCGATATTTTGGGTAGCCGTAGATTATTTCAACAGGGCGAAATCACTGGATTCGTCATTGGCCGAAGAAGCCAACCGTTTTATCAGTACCTATTCGCAGCATTTCCCCTTACAACAGGATGCTTTCATGTATGATGTTGTTGATGGTAATCCTTACACCGTAAACTGTAACGGTATCACCGAGCAGACAAGGGTGAGAACACGTAAATAATGTATGAAACGTCATCATTTCAAGTTATATAATTATGCAGTAGCGCTTTTTTTAAGCGCTACTGTCGTTGTATCTTGTAATGAAAATGTGGAAACGGTAGCCGTTGACGAACACCAACTTCCCAGCATGGAAGTGCTTGATCTTGACGTGAATTACACGGAATACGGAAAAACCAAGGTCTTGCTGAAAGCGCCGCTGTTGCAACGGTTTTTATTCGGCGAAGAACCTTATAGTTTATTCCCCAAAGGATTCCACGTGCAGTTTTTTGCCGATTCCACAGTGCTTGAAAGCCAAATTACGGCTGACTTTGCTTTGTATAAGGAAAAGCCTGTAGAACTGTGGATGGCTGCAGGTAATGTAGTGGTGATGAACTTCCTGAAAAAGCAACATCTTTACACGGATACGCTTTATTGGAACCGCGCGGAACACATTATTTATACCAATGTCAATACTCCGGTGCGCGTGGAGACGGAAGACGGTATTATTGATGGGCATGGTATGAATGCCGATGAAACATTTACCACTTATGAACTCCGGAATGTAGGCGAAGGAAGTGTTTATTATTTTGATGATACGCCCGGAGATTCAACGGTATCAACAACTACAACCGTCGATAAGCCGGTGCAGCCCGCTCAGGAAGCTACGCCCAGACAACCTGTGCCGGCAAAAACAATAGATAAGCCGGTATTAATACGTAGGGAAAAAGTAAAAAGCAGATCATTAATGGTTGATACCTTAAGACCCAGAGAACTAATGGATGCAACAATAGAACGCGTCCGGTAATTTATTATATGAGTACGCCGCTTATCATAGTGTTGATTTCTCTCCTGCTTTCCGCCTTTTTTTCGGGAATGGAGATCGCTTTCTTTTCCGCCAATAAACTCAGAATAGAGTTGGATAAGAAGCGGGGACGGCCTTATACTTACGTGGTAAATAAGTTTCTGCGCCGTCCTAACGAATATATTTCTACTATGTTGATGGGCAATAATATTACCATAGTGGTATATGGTATTGCCATGGCGAGGCTTTGTGATCCTTTCATTATAACATGGATTACTTCGCCGGGAACGGTATTATTGGTGGAAACCCTGCTGTCTACGCTGATCGTCCTTATCACGGCGGAATGGTTGCCTAAAACTTTGTGCCGCATAAATCCTAATTTAGTGCTGAAAAATCTTTCATGGTTAGCCTGGTTTTTTTATGTATTGTTGTATCCTATTACCTGGTTTGTCAATATTTTAGCGCGTGTGTTCATGCGTATGTTGGGTATAAAATTGGCCGCTAAAACGGAAAAAACCTTATTCAATAAGGCCGACCTTATGGAATTATCGAACGAAGTGAGCCGTTCTCAAGATGAAGAAAATGAATATGAACATGATATAGAGATTTTTCAGAATGCGCTCGACTTTGCCAAGGTGCGTATACGCGAGTGCATGGTGCCGCGCACGGAAATTACGGCAATAGACGAGCGGCAATCCATTACCGAACTGCAGGAGTTATTTATCCGTACCGGTTATTCCAGGGTGCCGGTCTACAGTGAGAACATCGACAACATTATCGGCTACGTACATTCCAAAGACCTGTTCACCGGCATGTCGTCCATCAAAGAAAAATTGCGTCCCGTTGATTTTGTGCCGGAAACCATGCCTGCTCAAAATCTCTTGGCCACCCTGATCAAAAACAGGAAGGCCCTGGCCGTTGTGGTCGATGAGTTTGGCGGTACCGCCGGCGTGGTGACGATGGAAGATATCTTTGAAGAAATTTTTGGGGAAATTAATGACGAGCATGATAGTGATAATTTGGTAGACAAACAGTTATCGCCTACGGAGTTTATTTTTTCCGGCAGGATGGAAGTGAAGTATATCAATAAAACTTATGATTTGAACATTCCGGATAATGATGATTATGAAACACTTGCAGGATATATTATGTATCATAATGAAAATATCCCCCAACAGCAGGAAATATTACAGTTTGACCGCTTCCGTTTCCGTATCATCCGTACTTCGGCCACAAAGATCGAACTGGTAAAATTAACCGTACTGAAAGAATAATTCAAAAAAATTCTTATCTTTGCAGGCTATAATTAATTTTTTGCAAAACGAGATAAATAACTATTGCGATGGCAGTTTTAGAAAAAATCAGGGTGCGCTTAGGCGTTTTTATTACAGTACTTATCGGCTTGGCGCTGCTCTCGTTCGTTGTTGATGCGAATACTTTGCAACAGGCGATTGCCATGTTTTCGTCAAAATATGACGTGGCAAGCATGGCCGGTAAATCCATAAACTATCAGGATTACCAAAAGAAGATAGATTATTATAATGCGATTAACCGGGTAGTATTGGGTGACAACGTGTTGTCGGAGCCTATGCAGGAAAGGGTGCGTGAGCAAGTGTGGCAGGAATTTGTGCAGGAGTACGTCATGAAACCTCAATATGAAAAGTGCGGCTTAGGCATTTCCGCCGATGAAATGGAAAGCCTTGTACGCGGACAGTATATTTCGCCGGTGCTTTACAATGACCCGATGTTCATGGATGAAACGGGACAGTTCAGCCGTTCCAATGTGTTGGCGCTTATTCAGAGTATCAATACCGACCCTACCGGCCAGACGAAGGCTTACTGGCAGTATTTGGAGCAACGCATATACGATGCTCAGATTGTAGAAAAATACGTTTCGCTGCTGGGACAAAGTATGTATCTGAATGATCTGCAACTGCAATCGGCTGTTGACGGCCGTAACACGTTGTCGGATATCAGTTATGTGGTAATGCCGCTCAATGCTGCAGCCGATACCGCCGTGAAGGTGGACGAAGCGGATATGAGAGCCTATTACAAAGAACATGAGAAAAGTTTTGCGCAGGAAACTTCCCGCGATATTGAATACGTAGCTTTTCATATCGTTCCTTCCGAAGAGGATGTCAGACTGACGGAAGAAGATGTTGATAAGGCTTATGAGGAGTTTAAAACCGCGACGGACCTGAAGCAATTTGTTGCTTTCAATTCGGATAAGCCTTTCGATGATTATTTCTACAAAAAGGGTGAATTGCCGGAGGTGCTGGATCAGTTTGCTTTCAGCGCTACTACTAAGGATATTATGCCGGTAAGTAAAGAAGAATATACTTATACTACGGCGCGTATCATGACGGTCAGGAACCTTCCCGACTCGGTGAGGGTACGCCATATCCTGCTCCCTTACCAAATGTATCCCAAAGAACAGGCGGTTAAATTGGCCGATAGTCTGCTCACGGTATTGAATCAGGGTGGTAATTTTGCTTATTTGGCACAACAACATTCCGCAGACCAGATGGCCAACCGCAATGAAGGTGATCTGGGATGGGTTAAACAAGGCGACTTGCGTGCTGTAAAAGCCTTTGAAGATACTTGTTTTATGGTGCCCAGGAATAGATATTTTAAAGTTGAGTCGAGTTTTGGCATGCACGTAGCGCAAGTAACCGAGCGCAGCGCCGAAGTGAAAAAAGTGAAATTGGCAGTGCTGACTAAAGTTGCCGAGCCGGGCAAAGTCACCATTCAGGAATTGTTTATGCAGGCTAATGAATTGGCTTCGGTGGGGATGAACAATTACGATAAATTTGTTGAATTTTGCAAAGAGAAGGGATATATTCGCGTGCCGGCCTATAATATTAGCGAAGGCGACCGCACGGTGGCGATCTTTGAAGACGCCCGCGAATTGGTGCGCTGGGCATATGAATCGGAATACCGTGCTGTTTCCGGCACCTTTAATTTGAATAATAATAATTATTTTGCAGTAGCGGCCGTTACGGAAATACGCAACGAAGGAATTGCGCCTTTTGAGCAGGTGCGTGATGATATTGAACAGGCTGTACGCAGCGAAAAACAGGCGGTTGTTTATGCACAGCGCATGAAAGAAGCGATGTCGGCCGGTACGGTTGATGCCGTGGCCGATAAATTAGGCTTAAGTGTTCAAAAAGGGACGGGTGTATCATTTGCCGGTGCAAGCATGGAATCCAAGGTGGCCGGAGCAGTGGCCGGAGCGGCCGAACGCACGTTGAGCGGCCCTGTGAAAGGCCGGTGGGGTGTGTATGTGTTCAATGTAGATAGTCGCGAAACGGTGGCTGTTTACACTAAAGAAGACGAGATCAATAATAACCTTGAAATGTATAAACGCAGCGGGCGTGTATTTGAATTTCTGCCGGTGTTGGAGAAAGCCGCTAAGGTAAAGGATTGGAGGTTCCGTTACTTTTAAATTTTACGGATAATTAAGTAAAATCAAAATAGAAAAAATGCCTCGGAGAAAACCGGGGCATTTTTTGTTTATTTGAAAAATATTGGCGCCGGTTTTTAAGAGATTAGGTATTATTGAACAATGGGGTAACGGATTGCGCATTATAGCTGAAGAATTGGTGAATTATCCCGAAATCGGATTTGAATGGAAAGAAGTAGGTCCTGGATTCAGGGTAACATTTTACAAGAAAAAACCAGAAGATATACAAAGTACTGAAACCTTACCTAATGGGTTGGGTAATGGGTTGGGTAATGGGTTGGGTAATGGGTTGGGTAATGGGTTGGGTAATGAACTTGGTGAAAGTTTGAGGAATATGATAAATATGATGAAAATCAATCCATTAATAACAATATCGGAGATGGCTAAACAGTTGCAAATATCTACCACTGCTGTGGAAAAAAATATCAACAGGCTCAAAATTTTACGGCTTATTCAGAGGGAAGGAGGAACCAGGGGCAAATGGATAGTTTGCCAGCCGGTTTTGTAGCTAACCCCCAACAAAAAAGCCGCCCACATAAAGTGAACAGCTTTTCCGATTATAAAAAATTATGAAATGAAATTTAATCTTTGATACAACGGATAGTGTAGTAACGGTCGTGTTCACATCCGGTTGCACCACCAGAAATATTCTGCATTGCTCCTCGATCGCTGTTAAATCTGAAACAATTGCCTTCGGCTGATTTATAGGTGGCATAATTAGACCAATCGTCTACATAATTGTAAGTTCTGAGTTCAGTACCTGTGTAATATCCGCCAGGTAGTACTTTGAACCCATAACTATCCATGCCGGGATAGCTAGAGGTTATCCAATCTGTCACTCCATTTTGTGGTTGGGCATTGGGGAGGAGGTTTCCTGAAGACCTCAGGCTACTACTGGCATTCGGTTCTCCTACACCGACAAACATCGCACTCCATTCACCATCAGTCGGGATGCGCCAGCCGGTAGGACAATATTTGTTAGCAGCAGGCTCTCTCATCTCTGATGCAACGGGAGAACTATACTTATAGTATATGCCAAAAGCAGTTTTGTATCCGTTGTAACTACTTTCGGTTTCAATCTGTAGATTTTCCTGAAACCACCAGTCACCGCTCTCACTGTTGGGCATGTGTACGATGGGATATTTTCCACCGCGGGCATCTTTTATCCATGCCGTGTAATTAGAGAATCCGTTAATTGTACGGGGACGGCACTGATTGTTGATATTGATAAATAAATCAGGGGCTGTGTAGTTCTGGCAGAATTGTACATCGTACGCAAACATGGTACTGCCAGGCCTACGGTAAGCGTCGGGGCCGTCCTCCTTAGGCCTAATTCGTACAATTATACTTTGATTATAGGCTTCCCCGCCGGGAGTGAATGTAATGGTTGGGCCCACTCCCACGGATGTTGCAGTGTTTCCTGTGAGGGGCTTGCCAATGGTGTTTAGATACCAATCATACAACACATCGTTGGAAATCTCGCCGATACCCGGATTATACTTGGCGTGCAATGTAACTTCAGCGCCTTGTCCCACCCATATCGAAGGAAGGGAGCGTTGGTCGTTGGAATTTTGGAGTGCTACGGGAATAGCTTCATCAATAATCACCGTTCCGCTCATGACGCCGGTTAATGATTGAATAGATAACCTTCGGGTCACTGTTTCCGTACAATAACCATCGGCAGTTACGGTAAGTTGGAGCGTGTAGAGGGTGTTGGCATCTGTATAAGGAGGTGCGGTAACCTTAAATTCCGTAGCCGTAGCGCCTGAAGTAGGAGTATAAGTAAATCCGGCGGGCGTGATTGACCAGCTATAATTTATGTTCGGCAATGCACCGGCATTAGGCGTACTGAATGTATATTGTCCTTGACCGGTCAACACTTCGTCGTCGGGGCTGATGCTGGGTGTTTTTTCCATCGGCTGACAACTCACCACGGAAATAGTTTTTGTATAAGTGGCAGGACAATATCCGGCAGCTTCCATGGTCAACTTCACCGGTACGTCTTGTGGAGCGTCCGGGGCTTTGGCCGTTGCAGTTGATGTACTGGTGCCGGATGCGGTGGACAAAGGAACAGTCCATGTGTAGCTCATTCCGGAAATTCCGGCCGGAGGAACAGCAGTAAAAGTCAGGTCTGTATTTACAGCCACATTTGTACCGGGAGCTACATGGAAGCCTTCAGTGGTGGGCATAGGCTTACACACAACGGCGAAAGGATAGCTTTTAGTCACACTGGAGAAATTTGTTGCCGAAGCGGTAAGAATAAGGGTATAATCTCCCGGAGTTGAGGATACCTTGGCTGTGTATTGCGATCCTGTGCCGGAGTTCGGAGTACAATTTTCACATTGCCAGGTATAGGTTACCTCATCAGGAGCGGGATGCGTGATGCCTCCGGCCGTGAAAGTTATTTCATCACTCAAATAGATATTAGTTTGTGATGGAGTGATGCTCAGTTCGCCTTCCATAACATGGCCGGCCAGTACGGTTACCGGATGGCTGTCGGTTACGGGACAATAATAAGGTGCGGTGGCGGTAACGGATACTTCATAATCGTTCTCAACGGTGGTGGATGGACTTGTGGTACTGAAAGTGGGGCCCCCATCATAAGTTGCAGGTGAAAAATGAGGAGCGCTCCAGGTATAGGTCACGCCTTGAAGGCCGCTTTTAATGCCGGCAGCTTGAAATTCCACCGGAGCTCCGCTGACCACTTGTGCCGGAACGGCAGAGAAACTAAAATTAGCACCGGCTTCCGTTATAGGCTTACACAGGGATTTGAAAGTATAGGTGGTGCTTACACTGTTAAATCCTGCCGCCCGCGCCGTAACGTTGACAGTGTGCTCGCCTTCTGTGAGTACGGTAGCATGGAACCGGCCGACCTCTTGGGATGTAGATAAGAAAGTAGACGGACTGCATGCACTGCATTGCCAAAAATAAGTTATTTGTTCACTATTGGGAGGATGGATGCCTCCGGGAGTGAAGTTAGGGGCAAAAGTTATTTGATCACTCACATAAACCGTAGATGGCGCCAACACATTGAACGATGAGCCGGTTCCCATATCTTTTCCGCCGACCACATCTACCTGCTTAGACACCGTAGCACTGCAGTAACCATTGGCCACCGCAGTAAGTGTTACGTTATATCCGGTAGCGGTGGCAGGGCATTGCGGACTGAATGTATTGCCTTCGTAAGTCGATGGGGTAAAAGAAGTAGCATTCCAGGTATAAGTTATTGCTCCGACATCGCCGCTAATGCCGGAAGCCGTGAAAGTCACAGGTAAATTAGCTACTGCCGGCGTTGAAACGGAAAAATCCAGTTCTCCCGGCAAAGGCATACATGGATGCACAGTCACCTGCTTAACGGTATCCGTACTGCAATACCCCTCGGCGGAAGCAGTGACTGTCACCGGATAATCTGTAGCCATGGATACGTCGTCTATAGGCGGACAAATGGGACTGAATGTATTGCCCTCGTAAGTTGACGGAGTAAAAGAAGGCGCATTCCAAGTGTAGCGTACTGCGTCATTGTCGTGAATGCCGGAAGCGGTAAGAATGACCGGATGTCCGGCTACTACCGGCGCCGAAACGGAGAAATCCAATATGCCTGACAATGAAATACAATGCTGTATGTATAATACTTTTTTAATGCTCATTTCACGGAAGCCTGTCGACCTGACGGTTACAACAACTGAGTAGCTGCCTGCAACCTCCGGCGTTTGTGTAACGAATGATTGGCCGGTACCCGATGAGGGGCTAAAGCCTTGGGCCTGCCATTCGTAGACAATGCCTTCGCTGGGAGTAGTAATCCCTCCCGCT
>DBDM01000128.1:0-265 GCA_002293585.1 Bacteroidales bacterium UBA932 | reverse complement strand
TGCATGTTGTCCAACCACACTTCATGTGTAGCTTCGCAGGATACTAATGTGCACAGGCATAAGCCGACTAATAAGGAACGAAAATTGTAAATGAACATTTTCATACGTTTTATCCTTGAGGTTTTAGATTAGTTTAATCCACAAAGATATAACTTCTTTTAAAAAAAGTAATTATTTTTTAACGAAACTAGTGTTAAAATAAAAGAAGCTCCCGGATTCTCCGGGAGCTTCTTTTATTTATTGGCTGACTATTAATAGCTTATAT
>DBDM01000072.1:1414-20796 GCA_002293585.1 Bacteroidales bacterium UBA932 | reverse complement strand
TTGTCGTGGTTTATACTCAATAAGGCTTTCTTTAGACCGGTGAAAGAAGATATAAAAGAAATAAAATCAGATTTAAAACAAGAAAAAGAAAAGACGGCCATTCGGAGGGAAGAATGCACGGCAAAATTTACACGGCTGGAAAATGTTCCGACATTGCTCAGTAATCTTAATGAATCTGTTCTGACAATTAAACTCTTTTTGATGTCTAAACATGAAGATGCGCCCGGTGCGCTCTCTATTACCCGTAGCCCGCGTGAACTCAGTGATGATGGAATTGCTTTATACAATGTGAGTGGGGCACGTGAGGTGCTGGAAAAACATATAGACGCTTATATAAGAAAAATGGAACTATCCAATCCTAAAAGTGCGTTAGATGTAGAAGAACTTGCATTAACTACACTGTACGGAAGCACAGATAATGAGGAGTTCATACCATTGAAAAACTATGTGTATAATAATCCGGTATTTAAAGAATTATCCATAACTATTGCCACCATTTGCTTTGTTATGAGCCTACCTCTAAGAAATGAGTATCTAAAGCGGCACAAAGAAATCAATCCGGATGGATAATCCCCGCCCAACAGTGAGGATTTTTATATTATTTTTGCAGGTTGAAAAATAGTTGTATATTTGTGCTGGAAATTAAATATTTAACTATGAAAACAAAAGTTATTTTAGATCGAATCAAGCCGTTTTATCGGCAAGTTATTAGCGGTGGATTTTTCGTACATGCAAACGAGAGCGCTGAAATATATAAGGAAATATCCGAAGAGCTGAAAGAACTTCAACTGCCAGAAGATGCTAACGAGGCCGCAAAATTAATGGATGAAAAATACGGTCATTTGGTGAAATTCGTTGAAATGATCCATAATAAAAAGATGAGAAACGAAATAGAATCTATGAAGAAGTGGATTAATTTCTTCGGAGTGGTTTATATTATAGGATTGGCACTATCAGTAATAGCGTTTATAGCATTTATGGATAATAAATAAAAGCAATATTTATCATGAAAAAACTAGTATTTTTAATCGCAATATTCGCACTTGCAGGATGTGGAAAAGAAACTGATTGGAGAAAATTCAATCTTAATGGAGAGGTTGAAAGCATTGATATTCTTTCGTACGAAGCCATCAATAAATTTGGTGAATGGACTAATGGTGATTTAGATAGCTATCATTATAAATTTATCTTTGATAAAAGTGGTAAATACATTGCTCAAGAAAGCTATTATAATGATGTATTAGCCTATAAAATTGTACGCACACGTCATAAAGACACTACAGTATTAATAAACTATGACAGAAGCGGAATATTAGAGAACAAAACAATTTCTATAGAAAAAGATGAAAATAATTCGATTCATACAACTTATGATAAAGATGGCATGATTATGTATAAATATGAATCAGCTAAAATAACTAATAAAGATACTATTATTTTTATACATACCCCGATAAAAAAGAGTGAAATACATTCTATGCCTACAACAAAAATTGTGTTTAATAAGAAAAAAGACGAGGCATATAGTGAAATAGTCGAACATTCAACAATACTCACATATGAATATCTAGAATTTGATGATAAAGAAAATTGGACAAAACGAATTTCAACAAGCAAAGACGGCGTAAAAGAAATTAATGTTAGAAAAATAAATTATTACTAATCATGAAAACACCATCAATCTCTACATTAAAAAAATATACTACCAAACCATTATAAAAGGATTTGGCTATTCTATGGCAACAGATGAGGGGGCAGCTTTTATCACGAATCTTAAAAAAGAAATAGATGAAGTAGATTTTCCGGATAATTTTGACGAGGCTGTTAAAATTATGAATGATAAATATAGTTCCATGCTTAAAGTTATTGAAATGAAATCGCAAATAAAATTAAGCAACGATATTGCAATAATTAAAGGAATTGTTGTTGCCTTTGGAATTGTTCATGCTATTGGTATCATTATTGCGTTTATAGCAATCTATAATAGTTATTAACCATGAAAAAATATTTATGTTATTGGCATACTGAGTACTAAAAGTACAAACTTAAATTAAAATCGGCTGAACTTGACTTAGTTCAGCCGATTTTAATTCTGTCGGAGTGATGTGACTCGAACACACGACCCCTTGCACCCCATGCAAGTGCGCTAGCCAACTGCGCTACACCCCGATTGCTAATTTACCTAATTGTTAGGCCATTTGTTTTGGGGCTGCAAAGATAATATTTTATTTTAAAATTCACAAAAAAATCGTACATTTGTGACCTTAAATATAAATATATGACTACTACCTCAGAAAAAGTTAAATGCCTGATCGTTGGCGGTGGCCCTGCCGGTTACACCGCTGCTATTTACACCTCGCGTGCAAATTTGCAAACCGTTCTTTACGAAGGACTTCAGCCTGGCGGACAGCTCACTACGACCACCGATGTGGAAAATTTCCCCGGCTACCCGAAAGGAGTTTCAGGCACTGAAATGATGATGGAAATACGTGAACAGGCCGGCCGTTTCGGCGCCGATATCCGTTTCGGATCGGTCACCAAAGCTAACTTAGACAAGCGCCCGTTCGTCATCACCATAGACGACAAACATACTATCGAAGCCGAAACATTGATCATAGCCACCGGCGCCACCGCCAAATATTTAGGTCTTCCCTCGGAAGAAAAATACCGCGGCCAGGGCGTCTCCGCCTGTGCCACCTGCGACGGTTTCTTCTACAAAGGCCAGGACGTAGCCATAGTAGGTGGCGGCGACACCGCCTGCGAAGAAGCGATCTATCTCTCCAATATTTGCCGTAAGGTGTACATGATTGTACGCCGCAACGTGCTCCGCGCTTCACAAGCTATGCAGAACCGCGTGCTTAAAGCGCAAAACATTGAAATACTGTGGGAACACCAAACCAAAGAAATTTTGGGTAGCACCAATGGTGTGACCGGCGCCTTGCTGACAAACAAGGCCGGAGAAGAAAAAACAATTGATATTCAAGGGTTTTTCTTAGCTATCGGGCACACACCCAATTCCGGACTGTTCACACCGGCCGTAAAAACCGACGAGCTGGGCTATATCTGCACTAAGCCGGGAACAGCTTACACCAATGTGCCGGGCGTATTCGCCGCCGGCGACGTACAGGACTCTCAATACCGTCAGGCCATTACGGCTGCCGCCTCCGGATGTATAGCCGCTAAGGATGCGGAATTCTTTTTAAATGAACAGTAATAAAATTGGTTTTCTGTGAAAATTTGTCTATCTTTGTAGGTTGTTATGACCATTAAACGTTTACCATACATATTACCCGTAGCCATCCTGGCGATAATATCGGTTGCTTGTACCAGTGCTTACGACAAATTGTTGAAAAGCACCGACAACGAAGCCAAGTATCAAAAAGCGATGGAGTACTACCAAAATAAAAAGTACAGCCGGGCTGCTACTTTGCTGGACAATGTGGTGTTGTTCTATAGGGGCACGCCGCGCGACGACAGTGTTAACTTTTTCTTAGCCAAGAGTTATTTCCTTGACGGCGATATGTATTCCGCCGCACACTATCTTGACCAGTTCCGTCAGATATTTCCACGCAGTCCGTTCACCGAAGAAGCCTACTACCTGCGTTGCGAAAGCATGTATTCCATGACCTACCGGCCTTCGCTGGATCCCAAGCCCACCAACCAGGCATTGAGCGCCATTATGGACTTTTTATACCTCTACCCTTCCACCCAATGGCTGAAAGAAGTGCAGGTTATGCAAAATGACTTGCTGGGGCGTATTGACGAAAAAGCTTACAATTCCGCCGCCCTGTACTGCAAAATAGAAGAATACAAAGCGGCCGTGATGGCGTTGAAAACCACTTTGAAAGATAATCCCAACTCTACTTACAGGGAAGATATCCTGTACCTGATCTTAGCGTCAAGCTACCAGCTGGCTAAAAATAGTGTTATCGAAAAGCAACGCGACCGTTACCAGTCCGTGATTGATGAATATTACAACGTAGTCGGCGAATTTCCCGACACGAAGCACAAAAAAAATGCGGACGATATGCACCGGGAAGCCCTTGAATTTTTAGGAAAATAATATTATTCATATATGGAAAAAAAGACCAACGTATCTGTTACTACCGTTACCCGTGACGTAAGCAAACTGTCGGCACCCATCGGCAATATCTACGAAACAACCATGATCATAGCCAAACGCGCTAACCAGATCGCCGCTGAGACCAAACAGGAATTAAACCGTAAGCTGGAAGAATTTTCTAACTATTCCGATAATCTCGAAGAAACCTTTGAAAACCGCGAACAGATCGAAATATCCCGCTACTACGAGCGCCAGCCCAAACCTACATTGATAGCTATACAGGAACTGATCGACGGTAAAATTTACTATCGCCGCATTGAAGACCGTCCCGAAGATAAAAAAGAATAATGCTGAAAGGGAAACACATACTACTGGGCATCACCGGAAGCATAGCCGCCTATAAAGCCGCCGTGCTGGTTCGTTTACTCATCAAAGCCGGCGCCGAAGTACGTGTGTTAATGACCCCCATGGCTAAGCAGTTTATTACACCGCTTACCATGGCCACGTTATCCAAACATCCTATTTTAGTAGACTTCTACAACCCGGAAAACGGTGACTGGAATAACCACATAAGCCTCGGCGAGTGGGCCGATTATTATCTCATCGCACCGGCATCGGCCAATACCCTGGCCAAAATGGCCGGCGGCATTGCCGATAATTTAGTACTCACCTCCTACCTTTCGGCGCGTTGCCCGGTGCTGGTGGCTCCGGCAATGGACGTTGCCATGTTTGAACATCCCGCCACCCAAAACAACCTAACCATACTCCGCAGCAACCAAGTATCCGTCATTCAACCTGCTAACGGCGAATTAGCCAGCGGATTAGAAGGACAAGGACGGATGGAAGAGCCTGAAAAGATCNNTCGCCTTCCTTGAACAATTCGACAAACAACTGTCGCCAAAAAAAAAAACACTGACCGGCCATAAAGTACTTATCACTGCCGGCCCCACCCATGAAAGCATTGATCCCGTAAGATTTATCGGCAACCATTCCACCGGGAAAATGGGCTATGCCTTAGCCGAAGAAATGGCCGCCCGCGGCGCCGATATCCTACTCGTAAGCGGCCCCACAGCTTTAACACCGGAACATCCGGCCATCACGCGTGTGAACGTTACTTCCGCACAGGAAATGTTCAACGCTGCCAAAACTGCTTTCTCCTCAGTTGATATCGCCGTATTCTGCGCTGCAGTAGCCGATTTTACGCCTGCTCAACCCGCCGGCGCAAAAATAAAACGCGGAAAAGACGACCTACAGCTCCTGCTGAAACCTACCGTAGATATAGCCGCCACCCTAAGTCAACAGAAAAAGAAAGGACAACTTACCGTGGGTTTTGCCTTGGAAACCGACAATGAAAAAACCAGTGCACAGCAAAAAATCGTCCGTAAAAACCTCGATCTCATCGTACTCAATTCATTGAACGACAAAGGCGCCGGATTTGGCGGCGATACCAATAAAATTACCCTCATCGACCAACAAGGACACGAAACGGCATTCGGATTAAAATCGAAAAACGAAACGGCAAAAGACATTGCGGATGCAATAGAAAAATTGATCGCTTCCCGCTTCGTTCCCGGCAATAACAACAAAGAATGATGAAAAAACTTATTGTCATATCTTTATTTTTGCTCGCCGGATTAACGGCCGGAGCGCAGGAGTTGCGCTGCAATCTCAGTGTCAACAATTCGAAAATACAGGGCACCAACCAATCCATATTCAACACCCTGCAAAAAGACTTGCGAGACTTCATCAACAACACTGCATGGAGCAACAACCGTTTTGCATCCGATGAAAAAATCGAATGCAATTTTTTCCTTACCATCACCGAACAACTCAGCGCCACCGAATTTCGCGGCACCCTGCAGGTACAGTCAAGCCGGCCGGTGTACGGCAGTACATTCATCACACCCATATTCAATTTCATGGACAATGAAATTACCTTCTCTTATATCGAATATGACCCTATCCAGTTCAATGAACAGGCATACAGCAGTGCACTGCCGTCAATTTTCGCATTCTACTGCTACATCGTCCTGGGGCTTGATTATGATACTTTCGCCCTTCGCGGCGGAACGGAACAGCTTAAACATGCCGAACACATTGTAGTGAATGCCCAAAACGCGCCGGACAAGGGATGGCGACCCTACGACGGTAGCCGCAATAACCGGTACTGGATGATCGAAAACATGCTCAACTACAAATACGGGCCCATGCGTAGCGCTTATTACAAGTACCACCGCCTCGGCCTCGACCGCATGAGCGAGCGCCTCAGTGAAGGCCGCGACGGCATTACGGAAGCATTGCTCGACATACAAAAAGTTTACCGTGATAAACCTGATAATTATTTGTTCTTCCTTAAATTATTTTTTGACGCCAAAGCCGATGAGATCGTTAATATTTACTTAGAAGCGCCCGAACAGGAACGTATGAGGGCGTATCAAATATTAATGGAAGTCGACAGGTTGAACGAAAAGAAATATACCAAACTAAAAGACCAAACCACCAAATTTTAGTTCGATGTTACAAACATTGTCCATAGAAAATTACGCATTGATTGAGAAACTCGACATCACGTTTCCTCAAGGGCTAAGCATTATTACCGGCGAAACCGGTGCGGGAAAATCTATCTTGCTGGGTGCTTTGTCGCTCATTCTCGGGCAACGCGCCGACACTTCGGCGCTTAAAGACAACAGTTGCAACTGCATGGTCGAAGCCGTTTTTGCCATCGACGGCTATGGATTGGAAGAGTTTTTTGCAGACAATGATCTCGACTACGAAAGTAATACGGCCATCCGCCGCGTGATTAGTCCCAACGGCAAATCGCGTGCCTTTATAAATCAACTCCCCGTTAACTTGAACGTGCTGAAAGAATTAGGCGAGCGGCTGATTGACATTCACTCACAACACCAAAACCTGTTGATCGGTGCAACGGCTTTTCAAACCGCCGTAGTAGACGCACAGGCTAACCATGCTGCTACACTCGCTTCCTACAAACAAGCATTCAAAGCTTACAGGGAGGCGCTGTCAACCCTCAACGAATGGAAAAACAAAGCCCAACAAGCCGGCGCGGAATATGACTATCTTCTTTTTCAACGTAACGAATTAGATGCCGTACAACTCCAAGCCGGCGAACAACAAACACTGGAAGAAGAGCTCAAACAACTGACACACGCCGGAGAAATAAAAACCGCATTGGGTAAAATTAATTTTTTATTGGCCGAGGACGAGTTGTCGACAGAACATCTGTTGCGCGACGCCATTCATACTTTGCAAAAGATCGTTCCGGTACTGCAACCCGCACAGGAACTGGCAGAACGGCTCAGCTCGGCCCGCATCGAACTGCGCGACATCAACAATGAAATCGAAACCCTGAACGGAAGGACAAACCTTTCGCCCGAACGCTTAGAGTTGGTGGAAAGCCGCCTTAACACTATTTATTCGCTGCAACAAAAACACCACCTCCACACGGTGGAAGAATTAATTACGCTACACGAACAGATCAAAGAAAAACTCGGCAGCATAGAAAACTTCGACCAAACACTGGCGCAACTGCAACAAGTGCACGACCAACAACTGAAAATGGTGAGCAGCCTGGCGGAAAAAATATCGGAACAACGCAAGAAAACAGCACCGGCCATTGAACAGCACATCACCGGCATGTTGCAACACTTAGGCATGCCCCATGCCGTATTCCGTATCGTAATTGACGACACGGAAGATTTCCATGCCAACGGGAAAAATACGGTGACTTTCCTATTCTCCGCCAACAAGGAAATAGCGCCGCAGGAACTCTCCCGCATCGCTTCAGGCGGGGAAATATCACGTGTAATGCTCTGTCTTAAATCATTGATGGCACGCAACAGCGGACTGCCCACCATGATCTTCGATGAGATCGATACCGGTGTGTCGGGCGATATTGCCGACAAAATGGGCGACATTGTATACGATCTATCGAAGAGTATGCAAGTCATCAACATTACACACCTGCCGCAAGTGGCCAGCAAAGGCGAAGCGCACTTTGTAGTATACAAGCAGGAAAATGCCGCCGGCGCTACCACTACCCGCATCAAAGCGCTCAACGCCGACGAACGTGTGATGGAGATCGCCAAGATGCTCAGCGGACAAAATATCACGCAGGCTGCGATCGACAATGCCAGGGAATTATTAAAACCGTAAAGACGTAAGATTTTACGTTTCATTAAAAATAATAATATTATGCGTTTAATTATCCAAAACAACTACGAACAAATTTCGAAATGGGCGGCAGCTTATATCGTACAAAAGATAAATACTTTCAAGCCCACTGCCGATAAACCCTTTGTACTTGGGCTTCCCACGGGATCTTCGCCGCTGGGCGTTTATCGTGAGCTGATACGTCTCCACAAAGACGGGAAAATATCGTTTAAACATATAGTCACTTTCAATATGGATGAATATGTAGGCTTGCCTAAGGAGCATCCCGAAAGTTATCATTCTTTCATGTGGAATAACTTTTTCAGTTGTATCGACATTCCCAAAGACCAGGTCAATATCTTGGATGGCAATGCTGCCGACCTGCAGGAAGAATGTCGTAAATATGAAGAAAAAATCAAAAGCTACGGCAAAATACACCTGTTCATGGGCGGTATAGGTCCCGACGGGCACATTGCTTTCAACGAGCCTGGTTCTTCCTTGTCGTCGCGCACACGTATCAAAACCCTCACCACCGACACCATTATTGCCAATTCGCGTTTCTTTGATAACGACATGAATAAAGTGCCGAAAACCGCATTAACCGTAGGCGTAGGAACGGTAATGGATGCCGAAGAAGTGCTCATTATTGTTAACGGACATGCGAAAGCCCGCGCATTGCGTCACGCAGTGGAAGAAAGCGTGAACCACATGTGGACAATCAGCGCCTTGCAAATGCACCCTAAAGGCATTATTGTGTGCGATGAAGCGGCTACCGTAGAATTAAGAGTAGGCACGGTAAAATATTTTAATGACATTGAATCCGGTAATTTAAACCCTCAAAACCTGTTACAATAGACTTGTTTGAACAACTAGTCCATAACTTACGACAATTTTTCCGTGAACATCGTATCGGAATTTATGCCACCCTTTCGTTTCATTTGGTGGTAATAATTATCTTTTTGCTGTACCACATTAACCGGATGAGCTACACGGATACGGCGTTTTTGATTGACTTTTCCAAAGAGGAAGAAAAAATAGCCTTGCAGGAAAAAGAAGAAAGGCGTAAAAGTTTCGAAAGAGAATTAGACAAAATTGTAAGACCGGAACGACAGCAGGAGTTGCGCAATGTGGCGGTGGACAAAGCCGACAACAACCTGCGCGACGACCGGAACAACAACCCTTCCTCCATTTATGAGGAGGCGCGACAAGTACAGGAACGTTTGGATGCTTCGCGCCGTGCAGCGCAGCAGCAACAAGGCGGCGATGTGCCGGCAGCGTCCGAAAACAATACCCCCGCCAAAACCGAGGTGTACAAAGGCCCCTCGGTGCTCTCCTATGACTTAGGTGGACGTAAAGCCATGCGCTTGCCGGTGCCGGTATACCAATGCGAAGGCGGCGGCGATGTTACCGTGCAGGTTGAAGTAGACCGCCGCGGCTATGTGACCGGCGCCACAGTCAATGCGAATGGCTCCGTGAACAATAATTGCTTGCACAACGCAGCCCTGCAAGCTGCCCGCACTTCCCGTTTCGCTGCCGACGCCAATGCGCCACGGCGCCAAAAAGGACATATCACTTACCGGTTTATTAAGCAGTGAAATGCCGTAAAAAGAATATGGCACTTAATTTTTTGATGAAACTTATACAATAAATTCCGGTAAGATGACATGAATTTATAAAAATTCTTTATCTTTGTATGTATTTGTAAATAAGAATGAAAAATATGAAAACACTAAAATTATTCCTTATGGGCTTACTCATGGCGCCGGGTTTATCCCTCGCCCAAAACACATTTACCCACAAAGTGGGCACCTGTGACGTATATCTGCTCTCGGAAGCGCAGCAAGGCGTGAGCACCAAGTTGCTGATAGGCGCTACGCCGGAAATGTTGAAAACATACGCTCCCGGCGGCACCGTTCCTAACTCCATGAGCGCGTATATGGTACGTACACCCGACAGGATAATATTAGTAGACGCCGGCATGGGCTCTAAAATAACGGATAATTTAGCCGCATTGAATGTAACGCCGGAACAAGTGAATGATATATTGATCACCCACATGCACTCCGATCATATCGGCGGATTATTGCGCAGGGGTGAGCTTGTATTCCCCAAGGCTCAAGTGTATATTGCCCAACCCGAAGCGGATTATTGGAATCAAGACCAGTCGAGGGGCGGTGAAAATGCCCGCAGAGTAATGGAAGCCTACAAAGAGCGCCTTCATTTTTTCCAACCCGGCCAATTAGAAGGTACGGCGCATGAAGTTATTCCCGGTTTTAAAAGTATTGCCGCCTACGGACACACGCCCGGACATACAATGTTCATGCTCACATCCGGCGATCAGCAGCTCCTGTTCTGGGGCGATCTTACGCATGCTATGGCTATTCAAATGCCATGTCCACAGGTGGCGCTGACCTACGATTCGAATCCCGAGCAGGCCATTACGATACGCAAGGTCGTACTGGAATACGTGGCAAAAAATAATATTCCGGTAGCCGGCATGCACATTGCGTTTCCGGGAATGGGAACTATTAAGAACGCCAATAAAGGATACACATTTACGCCGATGAAATAAAACCGATAGAACACGGATGATGCAGATAACGCGGATTTACGCAGGTTTGTTTCCCACAGATTTTACAGGGATTTTATTTCGTCGTCATTATCGCCAACACTAATTTATCGGTTTCTTCCATGCCCTGCGAGCCGATTTTGGCGAGGTTGCGGATACTTTGGTCTACGTCTTCATCAATAATACCCTCGAGGGCGCTGACTGTCTTGCCTTCCATGGCCAGCATAGCGGAGAACACCGCGGTAGCAATGCCGCTACTCACTTTCAAGGCACAGCTCGGCTTGGCGCCGTCGCAAATCATCCCGGTGAGGTTGGCTGCCATATTTTTCACGGCAAAGGTAATTTGCTCATAGGTGCCGCCCATCAGGTAGGTGATGCCGCACGATGAGCCTGTGCCCGCCACCACGCAACCGCACAGGGCCGACAAGCGTCCCAGATAGGTTTTGATATAAATGGCGGTGAGGTGACTTAAAATTAATGCGCGGATTAAGCGTTCTTCCGACTGTTGCGTTTCTTCGGCGTAAATCACTACCGGTACCGTGGCGGAAATACCCTGGTTGCCGCTGCCGGAATTGCTCATCACAGGAATCATGGCGCCGGCCATACGCGCATCGCAGGCGGCCGAGGTGTAAGCTAAAATATGGGAAAACACACTGTCGCCCATCATTTGTTTTTGATAGGTGCCCACCAATGTTTGTCCCAAGGCATGTCCGTAGTGATGCTGAAACGAGGATACCGCTGCGGCTTTATTCAATTGCGCTGCTTCCAGAATAAAACGGATTTCGTCCAACGGCGCCGTCATGGCAAAGTCGTATACCTTACGCATCGTCAGTTCGGGCGTATCGTCGCTCTGCTCTGTGTCGAGAGTGGGCATATTGTCCAGTAAGACTTTTTCGTTTTTCTCTACATAACAAATGTTGGCATGCTGCTTGGCAATAATCACTTTGGCCGTATCATTGCCTTTTTTCGCCACCACTTCTATGTACAATTTTTCCTCTATGCCCGACTTGAGCAATATTTCTATACATCTGCTATCGACCATTTGTTTCCCTTCTTCCAGTTTTTCAGGAGTAAGGTCTTTCAATACTTCCAGCCGGTAGTCGGACTTGCCGACCACGGCACCCAGCGCAATAGCTATAGGCAGGCCGATCATTCCTGTCCCGGGGATGCCCACGCCCATAGCATTTTTCAGCACATTGGCACTAAGATATACCGTAATGTGGTCGGGCTTGGCGCCCAATGTTTCCACCGCTTTAGCTGTAGCCAGCGACACTGCCACCGGCTCGGTACAACCAATAGCGCGCACGACTTCACGATGAATAAGGGCAATTATTTTTTGACGTTCGGGTTGAGAAATCATAAGGAGTTGAAAGTTATTTAATCATCTTTTTCACGGCAACAGCAGCGGCTTTAAGCGTAGGGTCGATACTCACGGATTGTCCGGTAGCTTGTTTCATCCACAACTGCGGCGTGAGGCGCCCCATCTTGTACATTCGCAAAATTTCAGCTGCAAAAGGCTTGCCTTGCAAATATTCTTCCAACTGCAATTCTATAAGATGCCCCATCGGATAGTTCGCTAAATAAAGCGGATTATCGATCATGTGCGAATAGATAGCCAAAATGGGAGAACCGGATTCGCCCAATACGGACGCATAATAATTATCCCAAATTTCTTTAGCTATGCGTATCACATTTTCTTTCAACTGTGCAGGCGTTGCATCAGGATGGGCATACATCCATTCCCATACACCCATATCTACTAAGGATACGCCCATAATTTCATAGCAACCCCAAAAAATATCCAATGCCATCAGTGCCGACTTATCGGGATTATTTTCACTCATACCCAACACTTCCAAATCGCGTTTTTGGAAAATAAAAGCCAGCGCTTCGGTAAACGCCGTGTTCGGCACGCCGTTCATCATATAATAATCCACATCGTAAAGACTAACGGTTTGCTCCACATTATGTCCGAATTCGTGCATGGCGATATTGTACCCCTTATAATCCATTCCGGCCGCGGGAACACGGGTACGCAGGCGGGCTTTATCGCCCTTCATCACCGCACCCCAGGCATGTCCGGAGCCGCGGGCGGGGTCTACCTGTATTTTTTCGGCAAGTCGTTGCGCATCAACTGCAGTAAAGCCCATTTTTTTAAGCATTGCCGCCAGATCGCGTTCAAAGGCGTCCGCATTGGGATACAATTTGTTGGTTTTGGCCGTCATCACTTCTTCCGAAATACCGCTACGGGCTTTGAACCCGTCGTACCAGATATCAAAAGGTTCCAGGTCGCGTCCCAGGCGTTGCTTAATCAATGCCGCTACTTCCTTCACTTCAGGCGAAGATATGAAACGGGTGAACATATCGCGGATTTCTTCCTTAGAAAACTCCATATTCCCTTCATACGCCCGTTGAATGTAAGTGGGCATTGCAGGATGATAAGCATCTTCTGCTTTCAGCGCTTTAAAATTATTGAGCAGCATGGTGTAGCGGGTATCCGGCTCGGCGGATGCAGTAATTTCTTTGCTGTTTTCATACACCTTATTGCTGATAGGGGCATAGTCCACCGCAGGATTATTCACCACTCGCTGCGGAATTTCCTGGGTGATGATACGTTTCATCACCGTATAAATCATCCGCTGCTTTTCCAGTCCGCGTTGGGCATCGGTGTAATTCGATTTCAACTCATCGCGCAATCCCCAGTGAGAAATCAGGGTCATATTTTGCGGAAAAAGCTTTTCTCCGACTTCATTCAGCAGGTTGCCCATCACAATATTATAGTCGGAAATATAATTATCGGCCGTAGTTTGCGCCGTTGATTTTTCTTGTTCTACAGCGGCCGGCACGCGGGAGTTAAACAGTTCGCCCAAACGGGTGTAGCCCCATTCTTCGCGCGACCACTGTTCGCCCAATTGCTGTTTTTCGGCCAGACTATACGCCGGAAAGTTCAATATAGCGATAAAAGCCACCTTATTATTGAACATATCATCGTTGAAATGCGCCCTCACATCAAAGGCGCCCAGGTCATAATCAATTTTCTGCAATTCGCCGCCCGTCTGATGCACCGGCTCTTTCAAGCCCACATCAATTTTATGGAAGTATCCGTAAATCAACTCCAATTTATCGGACAGTTTTGTAAACAATTGCAGGCGTGCTGCATCGCCGTGTACATAATTATCCATGCAGAAATTGATAAAATCAGCGGGAGCGCCGTCACGGGTATCCCACAGTGCTGCAGCCTGTTCTACGCCTTTCTGCGCCCTCGCCACATCTAAGTCGGCATAACGGGCTTTCAACGAATCCACGATCTGTGATACGATTTTTGCGTCTTTTTGCAACATAGTCTGTCTATTTTCATTTTGAGTACATGCGCTTAACAAGAGGAAAATTCCCAGCGCCATAACAATAGATGATTTCATGGTCGAATTGGTTAAAGTTCGGACAAAAATAGCAAAAATTTATGAAAATTCCTACCTTTGTAAGCAAATTCTCATTATTTATGCCCCGATTATTTACTTACTCCGATTTCGCTCAAGGCAGCGAGATTGTCCGCACCTACGCCGACAAGCATACGCCTGTGGTAGTGTGCAACCCCACAGCCCAACGCAACGTTCCTTTCAAGGTCAACGTGCGCATAGGCATGCAGGCGAAGCATCCGAACAAGCCGGAACATCATTTTGTGTATATCCAACTGTGGAACCTCGAAACTTTAGTTGGTGAAGTACGCCTGAACTCCGCCGAATTGGGCGAAGCGCCATTGCAAATAGAAGCATCGTTCGAAGTATTACCAGCCGTCAGCCTGCGGCTCACCGCCGTGGCATACTGCAACAAGCACGGCCTGTGGCGCAGCGAGGAGCAGTTTGTGAAGGTGACAGATTAAGAGATAAGTGATGAACGATGAGTGATGAGTTTTTTCACACATCTCTTATCACTTATCTCTCATCTCTTTTTTCACTCTCAACTCTNNCTCCTGTACCGCAACGGCTAATTGCTCATCTTCACCGGACACTAATTTATTGGGCGTGTTGGTGACTTTAACATCCGGTTCCAGTTGTTGGTTTTCGAGGTAAGAACCGTCGGGCAATTGATAACCTACCACCGGAATACCAAATACCAGTGAGGGGTCTTGCAGGGTCACCCAATTCACGCTGGTCATGGTGCCCGGTACCGGCATGCCTACCAATTTACCTATGCCTACATGCTTATAAACCCAAGGCGAACCGTGGGCATTCGAATAGTTGGCCTCACCCATGATCATGATGGAAGGCTTGTTCCAGCGGCGGCTCGGCATGTCGCACGACTCCCGTCCACGCACTACTTGCGTAAAATATTTCTTCCCGCTGAACAGCACTTCCAGGTCTTCATGCAAACGGCCGCCGCCATTGAAACGGGTATCAATCACAATGCCTTCTTTCGTATTGTACTTGCCCAAGATATCGGAATAGATAGAGCGGAAACTGGCGTCGCCCATACTCTGGATGTGCACATAACCCAAACGTCCGTTCGACAGGCGTTCCACATCGGCCTCGCGTTGCTTGACCCAGCGGGCATACAACAAACCGCTCAACGCGCCGGCGGCGATGGGCTTCACCACCTCATCCCAACGCTCGCCGGTGGTTGGATTATAGAAAGACACCAGCGTGCGTTCACCTGCTTTCTTGTTCAACAAGGGGAAATAATCTTTCCCTTTTTCAATAGTTATGCCGTTAATTTTCTCTACCACACAACCGGCGGTCACTTTGCTGTCGGCCTTATCAAATGGACCGTTTTCAATCACCTCATCAATCAGCAAGCCGTCATTGGCATAATCCCATGCGTAGAAGAGTCCCAGCTGTGCCGTAGCATCCGGATTGGCGGGACTGGAATAATAACGGCCGCCTGTGTGCGACACATTCAATTCGCCCAACAATTCACTCAACATTTCGGCAAAATCAAAATTGTTATTGATGTAAGGTAGGAATTTGGCGTAAGCCTTGGTCATGGCCGTCCAGTCGACACCGTGCATGTCGGTTACATAAAAACGTTTGGCTTCTTCCAGCACCACGTGGTTGAACATATACTCACGCTCTGCTGCCAAATCTAAATCCATTCGCACGGCGTATGACACCGAAGCTTTCTTGCCCGATGCCAGGGTAAATTTTTGCACATTTCTACCCAACAGAAAAATATTTTTACCATCCTTATCAAGGTACAAACGCGCACGTCCGGCGTCTTTTATTTCTATTTTGGTTTCTTTGGTGCGACAGTTCACCGACCATAAATCATAACCCTTTTCAAAGGATGCTAAGTAATATAATTTTTCACCGTCCTTGTCGAGTACCGCATCACCCAGATTGGAGGAATTGGGGGTCAGGCGTACGATGCGGTTAGTGATACCTTTCAGTTCTACCACAATAGCTTTTTCTTTTTTCGTAGTATCCGCTTTTGCGGTGGATGCTTTGTCCTTATTATCATCTTTCTTCTTGTTCGCCTTTTCTTCTTCCTGCCAAAGTTTGAAGTCATCTTCGTTTAGGCGGAATTTGTCGTAGGCCTTGCGGTTCATGAACACCAGCATCACGTCGTTCATCGAACCCCAGGATGCATGGTTGCGCATTCCGTACATTTCAGTGGTAAACAGAATAGCCTCACCATCCATCACCCATCTTGGATTCCTGTTGGCGTAGCCGCTTTGGGTCAGATCGGTAATTTCACCGCCCTGGGCGCTCACCAAGCCTATATTTTCATAAGGATTATGCAGGTTGGGCACATAGGAAATAGTAAACCATTTGCTGTCGGGCGACCAGTTATAGGTTATCATACCCTCACTGTCGAAATTGGTGGAACCGTCGGTGATCTGGCGCGTTTCTTTCGACGCAATGTTATACACCATCAATTTCGAACGGCCTTCCACATACGCAATTTCTTTCCCGTCGGGTGAATACTGCGGCAGGGAACGTTCGATTTTTGTATCGGGGAACAAGGGTGTTTCTTCAATCATCGTAGCATTGAAGAAATAAGTTTCTTCCGCGCGGACAGTTTTCGCCATGTAGATATTCCAAAAACCATCGCGTTCCGAAGCGTAGATCAGGGTTTTTCCGTCGGGCGAAAATTCCGGAAAATCTTCCTGCGCAGCAGTAGCGGTGATCCGTTTGGTATATTTATAATCGGTGGACGACACAAAGATTTCGCCACGCATCACTACCGCCACCTGCTTGCCGTCGGAGGAAATAGCCGACCCGCGGGCATCTCTGTTATTCAAGGCTTGAATATCATTACCTTTATTATCGCCGATAATTTGTACGTTCACTTTTTCGGGTTGACCGTTGGCTGTCATCGTATACATTTCGCCGTCATAGCCGAAGCAGAGCGTACCGTTTCCGGCAACACTCAAGAAACGCACCGGATGTGTTGTAAAATTGGTCACTTGCCGCACTTTGGACGTATCATTCAGCGGGAAAGCAAACACGTTGTAAGAACCGCTCCTTTCACTCAAGAAATACACTTCCTTATTATCGGGAGTGAACACCGGATTGGTGTCTTCGCCGGGTGTGGTTATGAGGGCACGGAATTGCTTCGCCGTCATATCATACAGCATAATGTCGCGGGTAACAGAGGAAGTATGGTGCTTACGCCATTGGTTTTCCTGGCCTTTCTTATCCTGAAAAACGAACTGCTTGCCGTCTTTACTGAACGATATATTTTCGGCAGGCGTGCCCAACAATTGTTCGGGACGGCCGCCGGCAACGGGTACGCGGTACAACTCGCTCATCACGCCCGAAGGGAAAGCCGCACTTTTTGCAGGCGCCTGTATTTTAGCTCCAAAAACAATATATTGACCATCGGGAGTAAAAGCATAAGGCGCTTCCCCTCCCGACCAGGTAGTCAGGCGTTCTGCTGTTCCCCCCGCAGAGGGAATAATAAAGACATCGAAATTGCCGTAACGATTACCGGCAAAAGCGATCGTTTTACCGTCGGGCGACCATACGGGCATGTAATCATGTCCCTCATGCACGGTTAATTGCCTCGCTTCGCCACCGGCAACGGGCACCGTGTAGATATCGCCTTTATAGGAAAAAGCAATTTGACTGCCGTCCGGTGAAATGGCCGGATAACGCATCCACAGCGGGTCGGCCTGTAATACGCCCATCGACAAAAAGAGGGCAAGCAATGTCAGGTAAAAGTATTTCATGATTTTGTGAGATTTACATAAATAATCTCACAAATTTAGCATTTTTTTGTTAAAAAAGAACAAAAAACGGATAAATAATCGAAAAAATCTTTACCTTTGTAAAATGAGAAAATGGGCGACATATGTATTTGCTTCACTGCTCACGCTGGTATACGGCGCAGGCGTGATCGGAGTGGGTGTATATGACTGTCACTGCAGTCACAACCAACAAATCGTGTGGTTAGCCGACGACGGCTGTACCTGCGATCATAAACACGGACATGAGACCGGCGGCCGTTGCTGCGATGTAACGTATAAGGTGCTGCAGATCGACCAGAATGTCGCTACCCCGTTGCTTTTATCCAACTATTCAACGGTTGTTGACTTTGCATTTATACCGGTGGAGTTAATGACTATGCCGGCAACGCCTGTTATGGCCAGCCGGTACAACCATGATCCGCCGCCTTTAATTTTATCCGCATCGCCCGACATTTATTGTTTATCGCAACTTCGTTTGTAAGCCGCTTAATAAAATTTATTTTTTATTATTGTGTGGTTTTATTTACATTGAAGTTATGATCAAAAAAATAATTTTATTCCTTTTTACTTATAGTATTATCGCTTTCCCCGCGCAGGCGCAGAACGATGTGCCGGCAGAAGATACATCGGCCTATACGCTGAATGAAGCCGTGTTCTCGGCGCGGAACGAAGGTAATTATATTTCCAAAATGAAACCCGCCAAGGTGGAGATCATTACCAATGCGGGGCTTTGTAAAATGGCCTGCTGTAATTTAGCCGAAAGTTTTGAAAACACCGCCAGCGTGAGTGTAGGCTACAGCGACGCGGTGAGCGGATCACGGCAAATCCGTCTGCTGGGACTGGCCGGAAAATATACCTCCATGCTCGACGAAAACCGTCCTACCATGCGGGGACTGTCGGCACCTTTCGGCCTGGGTTTCCTGCCCGGACAGTGGCTCGAAAGCATACAGATTGCCAAGGGCCCCGGCTCGGTGGTGAACGGCTACGAATCAATTGCCGGACAAATCAACATGGAACTGCGCAAGCCTACTACGGCAGAGCCTTTGTTTATCAACGCTTATGTTGACCACCTGCTGCGCACGGAGCTGAATGTGGTGTCGTCGCTGCAACTGAACGACAAATGGTCGACCGCCATTTTCGCCCACGGCTCTTTGGATAATCAACAGCACGACGACAACAGCGACGGCTTTATGGACGAGCCGCTCAAACAACAGATCAACTTCGGCAACCGCTGGATATACTTAGCGGAAAATGGCGCCCAATGGCGCTTCGGCGTGAACGGGCTGTATGAAACGCGCAAGGGCGGACAAATGGATTTCGACGACAAGGCCCCGCGCAATTTTTCTACCTACGGCACCGGCATCGACAACACGCATTTCAATGCCTATTCCAAG
>DBDM01000072.1:0-1247 GCA_002293585.1 Bacteroidales bacterium UBA932 | reverse complement strand
TATGATGAAACGCTTACCGACAGGTGGTTAGACAACTCCGCCTCGTCGTTTTCGCAAACTTGGGATTTGAGTCGTCGCGAAATTGTAGGCGGTATCTTCGGTGAATATACCTTTACGCTCGACGATAAATTAGTGGTGATCGGCGGCTTGCGCGCCGACTACAACAGTCAATACCAATGGCTGATTACANNCTCACCGCGCGCCAACCTTAAGTATAGCTTTACCGAACAATTGATATTGCGCGCTTCGGCAGGGCGCGGCTTTCGTTCGGCCAACGTGGTAACCGACAATATCGGTATGCTCGCCACCGGCAGGGAAATACGGATCGACGATGATTTAAAGATGGAAGATGCGTGGACTTACGGCGGTAGCCTGATGTTTTACTTCAAGGTATTCAACGATGAAAAGGCTTACATCAGTCTTGATTATTTCCGCACGGATTTCACCGATCAGGTACTGGTTGACCAGGAGCGCGATCACAGCAAAGTGTGGGTCTACAACCTGAAAGGCCGTTCTTACACCAATGCTTACCAGATTGATTTCAGCGCCGAACCGGTGGAACGGTTTACTGTGGCGCTCACGTTCCGCTACAACGATACCAAGGCCTACTACGAGGGACAGGGCTTGGTAGAAAGTCCGCTGATTGACCGCTACAAAGGCGTGTTGAACCTGCAATATGCCACCCGCATGAGCAAATGGATCTTTGATGTAACGGCGCAGATCAACGGACAAACCCGGCTGCCTAATTTTGTGCATAATGATAATACAAATCATTATTCGCCGGTGTATCCGATGTTTTTTGCACAGATCACCCGCCGTTTCCGCGGTGTTGATGTGTATGCAGGGGTGGAAAATATGCTGAATTACATGCAACACGACCCGATTATTTCGCCCGATGCCCCCTACTCGCCGGCCTTCAACTCGTCGGCCATCTGGGGGCCGCTGATGGGAAGGAAGATCTATGCGGGTGTGAGGTTTACGATGTTTAAATAAAAGTTGAGAATTAAAAAAATATAATTTTATGAAAGCAATTAAATTTATCATTACTGCTATGTTGTCGCTGACGATGGTTGGCGGCGTGCAGGCGCAGGACAAAAAGAAAGACGCAGAAGTAACGTTCAGTGTAAATATGAACTGTGAACACTGCAAGAAAAAAATTATGAGTAACATTCCGCACGAAAAGGGCGTTACAGACATGAAAGCAGACCTGCCTAAAAACGAAGTATGGATTAAGTACAATCCCGGCA
>DBDM01000189.1:2454-2616 GCA_002293585.1 Bacteroidales bacterium UBA932 | reverse complement strand
CGAGATTGCCGAAAATATCTTCACACCCTTCTTCACGACTAAAGAAGACGGTTCGGGGATCGGCCTTAGCCTTTCGCGTCAGATTATGCGGCTCCACGGGGGCTCACTCCGCCTCACATCGAACACCGACAATAGGGTTACTTTCGCGCTTGTTTTTTAGCA
>DBDM01000189.1:1893-2310 GCA_002293585.1 Bacteroidales bacterium UBA932 | reverse complement strand
GGGGAGAGGAACTGCTTAGCTGTTTCCATATAGCCGCGTGTGTAGGCTTTGAAAATTTCCATGTTCACGTGGATACGGTCTAAGTTTTCATCGTCTTCGGCGCCGGTGTTGCAGGCGGTGCGAATGAAGTCGCCGATATCCGACAACACAAATCCGGGCATTACCGTGTCGAGGTCAATTACGCAAAGCACTTTGCCTGTGGTGTCGAATAAGATATTATTCACCTTNNAGCTTGCCTTCGCGGTACAGTTGTTCCTGAATGCAATAAGTATCGGCGCGTTTTAATAATTCATCCACCAATTCCTGTGCTTCGCTCAACCTGTTGGCTGCATTGGCTTTGATAGCATCATTGAATTGCTTTAACCGGAATTCCATGTTGTGGAAATTGGGAATAGTTTCGCCCAGGGTTCCTTCGGG
>DBDM01000189.1:0-1850 GCA_002293585.1 Bacteroidales bacterium UBA932 | reverse complement strand
GCTATTGGCAATGTAGGTACAAACCCGCCAATAGCTTTCGCCGTCGAAGTGATAATACTTGCCGTCTTTGGCCGGCAGAAAGGTCAGTACTTTACGGTCGACATCCGTTTCACCGGCAGTTATGAGCTTTTTACGAATATGCGAAGTAACAATATTGATATTGTTTTGCAGCATATCCACATCGGTAAATATATGATGATTGATGCGTTGGAGTATGTATTTGGCTTCGCCTTCCGCGTTCTTCGCTACGAATGTATCGTTAATGTGGCCGTTGCCGAAAGGCTCGACAACAGCCATATTACCTTCTATCTGAAATTGATTAAGCAGTGCTGTTAATTTTTCCATACGCTTTATTCTGCAAAAGTCAGTTTGTCTAATTTGTTCCATGCGCCACGTGTGAAATCGGGTATTTCCACGGGTTGTGAGTTATTATCCAAAGACATTTCGGTGAGCGGAATGAGGCAGCACCATTCGGCCAAATCGTATACATCCATATCCAGCGGCAAGCCTTTTTGCAGACAGTNNTCCGCGTTGGAGGCAATAGATCAGGCGGTAGTCCATGATAAAGTCCATGCCGCCGTGTCCGCCAACCTGTTTGGCTTTTTCTTCAATAGGAATAGCAATCGGGTGTTTGTATTTTTGCATGAGTTGTGTTCTCACGTCATCCGGCACGAAGCGGTGCGCGTTCAGGTTTTCGTGATTGCCTGCCACTTCGGGGTCAATCTCGCCTTTGTCCAGCGCAAAGCCCTGCACGGGATATTTGTTGGCAAAGCCTTTGGTGCCGGTCAGTTGGTACATGCGGTTGTAGGGGCGGGGAGAGGTGACATCATGTTCAATCAGTATGGATTTTCCTTTTTCGGTAGCAATTAAGGTGCAGGTGTGGTCGCCGTTACGGAAGTCGGTTACCGTTTCGCCGGTTGTGGCTTTAATGTGCGCCGGATTGCCGATAGGTTTGGTATCTACGGCCACCAAGTAATTCATTTTGTCGCCGCGGTGAATATTCATCGCCTGACACACCGGTCCCAGTCCGTGGGTAGGATACACGTCGCCGCGATGCGTGCGGTTGTAGTCCATGCGCCAGTTGTTATAATATTCATTCCAGTAGGGTTGCAGTCCGTGAATGTAGGCGCCTTCGCCGTGAATTACTTCGCCCAGCACGCCTTGTTGCACCATGTTTAAGGTGGTTAATTCAAAGAAGTCGTACACGCAATTTTCCAACTGTATGCAGTGTTTGCGGGTTTGTTCCGAAGTATTGATCAGAGCCCATATCTCATCCATTGTCATGGCTGCCGGCACTTCAATGGCAACATGCTTACCCTCTTTCATCGCCTGTACACCTATTGTAGCATGAGATTTCCAGTCTGTGGCTATATAGATTAGGTCTACACTCGGCAGAGCCGTCACTTTTTGCCATACGGAAGTGTCTCCATAAAATTCCAGAGCTTTGGGAAATCCCCTTTTCTCAAGCATCTTGTTTACTCTCTCCGTATTTTTTTGCTCCACGTCGCACAGGGCAATTATTTCCACACCATCGATATGTGTCATGCGTTCCACTGCCCCCGGACCACGCATACCCAGCCCGATAAAGGCTACACGTACTATTGGTAACGGATCAGCCTTTAGTTCGAGTACATCTGTTTGTCCGGCAGGACGTTCGGGAACCGGTGTTTTAATTACATTCTGTGCTTTCGATTGCTGGCTGATACTTATAGCGATAAAGCCGGTGAATAATAAAAATAATATCTTCTTCATTTCTTAGATTTTTATGGTTTCATTAGTATTTATGTTTTAAAAATTAAAAGTGAAAAATTTCAATTTATAACTTGGTCTACTCGTCAACTGAATTTTAA
>DBDM01000190.1:21832-48985 GCA_002293585.1 Bacteroidales bacterium UBA932 | reverse complement strand
GACAAGGAGTTCACATACGCAGTAATATAGGAACTTTACACCACCTGTTAGCGTCTGCAAAACAGATAGTTAGAATGGTTTAAGAATAAGTGATGAGTTTTTTGTCACCCGTAACTTGTAACCGTAAACAAATAAGAAGAAGAGGCCTATGTGATCATTAATAAACTCAAGCCGGCGCAGGCATAAATCATTTGACCCCGTTATTTTCTTTGATCAAGGCCACCAACTCCGCTACAGCCTGTTGCTGGGGAATGTTTTTTTTCACCGGTGTGTTGCCCTTATAGAGCGTTACCAATCCGGGGCCGGCGCCTACATANNGCGCCCACATAGCCGTAGTCGGCATCGGCCATCTCGCCGGGACCGTTCACTATGCAGCCCATCACGGCAATTTTCAATCCTTTCAATGACGCCGTAGCTGCCTTAACGGCAGCCAGTACCGGCTGTAAATCGTAGAGCGTGCGCCCGCAACCGGGACAGGCAATATATTCGGGTTTGGTGAACCGCACCCGCGTTGCCTGCAATAGCGCCAGAGCCAGCTCGTCGGCCTGTGCTTTATCCAGGGGCTTTCCGCCTACGTTAGCCGTGAATGTAAAGTCGCCGGCACAACCGTCGAGCAACAGAGGGCCTGCATCGCAAGCCATACGCAACAACAATTCTTCGCGGGCAGGCACATCATAATGTCGCACCAAGGCAGGGATTTTTTCACAACATAGCGCGTAGGGGTATTCCGGCGCTATCTGCACTAAGGCTTTGGCCACCGGAATTTCATGTTCCGGCGCTTCGGTCAACGATACACGTACCGTATCACCCAATCCCTGCGCCAGCAGCGTACCTATGCCCACCGCTGATTTCAGACGGCCATCGTCGCCATCACCGGCTTCCGTCACACCAAGGTGCAGCGGATAATTCATTTTTTCATCGTCCATAGCCTTTGCCAACAAGCGATAAGCTTCCGTCATCACACGGGTATTGCTCGCTTTCATCGACACCACCACCTCATTAAAATCATGTTTGCGGCAAATGCGCAGGAACTCCATAGCCGACTCCAGCATGCCCTGCGGACTGTCGCCATAGCGTTCCGTCATGCGCTGCGCCAGCGAACCGTGATTCACCCCGATGCGCAGTACGGTATCATGTGCACGACATACGGCAATTAATTTTTCCAATTGTTCTCCGGCTTCCTCCTGTGTGTGCCCGAAATTCCCGGGGTTTATGCGCACCTTGTCGGCCACGGCAGCAGCGGCCATTGCTACGTTCGGTGTAAAATGCACATCGGCAATCAGCGGAATAGCACAGCCTGCCGCCCGCAATTGCTGTTTGATTTTCGCCAGGGCTTCCACCTCCCGCAAACCTTGCGTGGTAAGGCGCACATAGTCTGCTCCCGCATCGGCCACGCGCAGACATTGCGCCACCGAAGCGGCTACATCCAAGGTATTGGTGGTTGTCATGGTCTGCACACGCACAGGTTGTGCGCCGCCCATCGGCACGCCGCCGATAGTCACTTCCCGCGTTACACGACGATGATAAACAGTAGTCATATTATTTACTTGTTGCAAAATTTATCAATGATGTATAATTTCCCTTATCCGCTCCTCCGGGGTATAAGTATTATGTTGATGCCAATATTTAAAATCATCACAAAGTTGACGCAACTCCACACTTATATGAAATTTATCGACCCCGATATTTTTATCTGTTTTCCTGAATTGTCCCGCAATATATTTAAACATTAATCCCATAATTTTTCCGGCGTTTGCATTAACTCATCACTCAATTCTTTTATTGATCTTTTCAAGCGGGTTTTACCTACCGCCTGCTCTTCCAATAACATATTTCTGTTAGTACGGGAAACAATAATCGTAGCCACTTCTTCCGCCCGTTTGCGGATATATTTTTCTAACGACAAACCGTCTTTAGGCACCAAGGCGTACACCACACGCATACCCATAGCCCCGGCTGCTTCATTTAAACTATTTAGCGTAATACTGCCGGCTTTTTCACGTTCTTGCAATTGTTTCACACTTTGCGGCGTCTTTCCCATACGGCAGGCCAATTGTTTTAAACTTAGCCCCATCGCTTTTCGAATGTTTTCCAACCATCCAATTTTAGCACTTTGAATATGGATAAATGGCGCCACTTTCTTGTCTACTTGCCTAATTATTAGTAATTTATTTCTATTTATCATCAAATATATGTTTAAAATATTCTGCAAATTTAAACATATATATTTAAAAAAACAAATAATTTTTAAACTTTTATGTTTAAAATAATGCTACAATCTCACTAATAGCGCGGCGGAAAACATCAATTGATAAAAGTGGTTAAACATAGTGGGCTCACCGGAAACCTGCGGGTTCATCATATACGAAAAAGCATATTGATAACCGGCTTCAAATTGCAGCTCAAAAGGATCGAACAAAATACCAAACCCGCCGCCTGCGTGTATGCCGTATTCAAAACGACGGTCGCGGGAAGTAAAGGCATAGATTGAAGCTTCTTTATTCCCATCGGCCAATCGCACGCTCTGCTCGGCGCTTAACGCATAGGAAGCATACGCACCTACATTAATCAAAAAGCGCAGGTGCCATAATTCATAATGAAATTGCGACACTAAAGGCAATTCCAGCACACGGTAAGTCCGCGTAGTATCATTCCAAATAAAGCCTTTCTCCGAATAATTCAAGCCCGTCTGAAAACCTACCCATTTAGTAGCGTAGTATTTATACACAAGGCCTACATTCAGCCAATGCATGGTGGTGGTGTCATATTGCGGCGGATTAAAACTTACGCCTGAAATATTCACGCCCTCTTTGACGCCGATGTAATGCTGCGCCTGAGCGCCCAAAGGCAGGCAAAGCAACAACAGCAACATTACTACTAATTTATTCTTCGTGGTCATGCTCATCATCATGTTCATGTGTGTGGATAATTTCGGGCAATTCATCCTTACGGTTACGCGAGAATACGGCTGCGACATTCACTTGCTGGGTCAGATCGGCATTCTCCAATAACTCGATAACTTCTTTATTATCGGGCAAGGCATAAAACTCCGCCGGTTCCGACTGTTTGCGTTCAAGGTAAATACCGGGATCCCATATACCGTTTTTGTTCTCATCGCGGATCAGGCGTATGGTGTACTTTCCGGCTTTCAAATAATCTAACTGCACATTACCGTCGGCTGTCAGCACTTCTTCACGCAACACCGATTTTTTCTTTTCATCGAGCAATTGCAACAGCACCTGTTCCCCTTCGGAAATGCCGGACACCTCCAATTTCATGGAGCTGAATTTATCGGGATCGCCGGTAGTGATGGGATGTTTGAGCGTATCTGTCGCCAAGCCGTAAACATCACGGAAAGCGTCCGGAAGCAGTAACAGCTCATAGCCGGTGCCCGTTTGCCACTTGGCTTGCAGGTGGTATTCGCGAATTTTCAATGTATCCTTCGTCAAGGTAAACGGCTCATTCACATAAACGGTTTTATCCTTTTCATCCTGCCGTCTCAATTGTATTTTCGACGTATCAACCTGCGTAAGCAAGGCCGGGAATCTAATATTCACGCCGTTTTTCATGATTGACGCTATATCATATTTGATGTCCGGCTTCAACACCTGTTTTTCCTCCTCTTCCCCGTCTTTCTTCTTTTCCGGTTCTTCTTTTTTCGCCACCTGCAACCTAAGTCTGGCTGACGACGACGACAATTGATCCAACGAATCGGTTTTCAGATAAGAGATATGCACATTCGTAGTGTCGGGCAATTCCGGCGCCGTGATCCAATAGGTTACCGTATCGCGGAAACGACTGTGCTCTTCCACCAGATAAGATGAATCCACTCCCCTGATCCGGAAAGTGTCAATGACCGCATGCGGCCGGTTAAACACCAAATTGATCTGCCGCTTATCGGGCATAACCTGTTCCTTAAGAAATTGCTTACCCACATTTTCGGTGAAAGCATACATTTCCCATTCGTAGGGACGCGCCAGCAGCGTTGTAGTATCCTTCGGGTCAATGGTGGTAAGCAAATCGGTAGAATCCGAGATCACCGTTATGGGGCGCACCAATGAGTCGGTGAACGCCAGCATCTCACTGCCCGCATCATAACGGTAGTTATTATTTTTGTCGAGAAAAGCCACCATGGCATAATCCGCCGGCGGGATATTCTGTATGGTGAAATAACCCCACTCGTCGGTGCGCGAAACAGCCACCGGCATTGTTTTGGAAATCGCCGTATCGCTGAGATTGGTGTACAACGCCACAATCATGTCGGGTAAAAATTCGCGGGTATAAGCGTCCAGCACTTTCCCGGTAAGTTTCATCGAATCAATAACAGGGCCTGTGGAAAATACATAGCGGAACGGCGGAAAAGGATTGCTTTCATTGAGGTCGGAAATAGATGCTCCGAAATCAATGGTATAAGTCGCATCGCGCTGCAAGCTGTCGTTAAAAACCACCTGCACGCCTTTTCCTCTGGTGCGCACTTCGGGGCGTATGATGGAAGGTGGCGATACAATAACATTTTTCGACGCCTCTTTCACCTGCACATATTCGTTGAATTGCAGCACCACTCTTTTCGGCTGTTGATTAACGGCATAAAATTCGGGCACGGTAAGCAACAGCGCCGGCGGAATAGAGTCCTTGGGACCGCCTCCGGGGCCTTGCATAACATTGGCGCAACGGCTTGTCAACAAAACAACCACTGCAAAAAAAGCAAGTCCGCGAACGATACGGATAACCACAGATGAAATTTTCAAATTGTTAAATCTTCAAATTAATAAATCTCCACATCAAAAGGCATACGCGCCAACACACGTGCCTGCTTCATCTCTTCCACCTGCTGTTCTAATTTCAAGCAGGTTTGCAGGAAGGTGCCGCCTTTCACACCAATCATACCATTTGCAAACATTTCCATCAACTGAGTATACACATCTTTTTGTACGGGTAATTCCCGTACACGGTAATCCTCCAGACCGGCCAACATGGCAGCGGCATCTATGGCATCAGACAGGCCGCCCAATTGGTCTACCAAATGACGTTCCACCGCCTGCGCACCCGTCCACACCCGTCCCTGCGCCAAAGCATCCACTTCTTTGGTATCCATTTGACGGCTCTTCGCCACATTAGCTACAAATTTATCATAAATATCTTCAATGCCGGCGGTAAAAATACGGCGTTCCTGCTCGGTCAACGGACGATATACGGAAGGGAAATCGGCCGTAGCGCCGGTCTTAGCCGTTTCTACGGTAATGCCTAAATAATTCTTCATACCTTTTTCCACATTCGGCAATACACCGAACACACCTATGGAACCGGTAAGAGTAGTAGGATTCGCAATCACTAAACGTGAGGGCATAGAAATCCAATACCCGCCCGAAGCAGCATAGTTACCCATCGACACCACCACCGGTTTAACTTCGTTGATGAGCGCCAGTTCACGGGCAATAATTTCAGATGCCTGTGCCGAACCGCCGGGCGAATTTACGCGGAATACCACTGCTTTCACCGTGCTGTCGCTACGAATGCTGCGCAGTTCATTGGCAAAATTCCAAGCGGTAATTCCACTGGTGCCTTTGCCCATGGTAATTTCACCGTCGGCATACACCACCGCAATTTTATCTTTAGCTTTAAAGTTCGATTTCACCGTCTTTGAATAGTCGGCAATCTCCACCATTTTCAAATCTTTTTCTTTGGTTTCGCCGGTGAGTTTCATTAATTCATCCAGCAACTCGTCCTTATACATCAAGCCATCCACCATCTTATGTTTCAACACATCATCGGCGGACGACATCACCGTGAAAGCGCCACGGTCTACCAACGCACGCAATTGCTGCACTTCCATGCCGCGGGCTTCAGCTATGCGGCCGAGCAAATGCGACCAAATGTCGTTGACATACGACAGCAATTGCTCCCTGTTTTCGTCGCTCATTTTATTCAGCATATAAGGCTCCACCGCGCTTTTATATTTACCGTGACGAATGACCTGCATATCCACCTGCAATTTGTCGAACATGCTTTTCATGTACATGACCTCACCGCCCATCCCTTGCAACCGCAATGCACCGAAAGGATTAAGGTAGATCTTATCGGCCACGGTGGCTAAGTAATAAGCGCCGGTCGACAGGTTGTCGCCGTAAGCAATCACCGGCTTGCCCGACTCTTTGAACTTCAACACCGCATTGCGCAATTCTTCCAAATGAGCAGTACCTACTGAAAAACTGCTCAGATCCATGTATATCATTTTGATATTGGGATCGGCGCTTGCACCGTTCAAGGCCTTCACCAGATCGTTCAGTCCCACGGTAGACGAGGTAGACATATTAAATATGTTCATGCCGGACAAATCGTTGCTGCTCCGTTCTTCCACCGGTTTGTCGAGCATAATGCGTAAGATGGAGTTCGGTTTTACCACCACCGTTTGTTCGGTATTGGTGAAAGACAGCATGGCGCCTACCATGCCAAAGAATATAAACATGCACAGCAATGAGCCGATAACAAAGGCCAACAAAGCGGCAAAGAAAATTTTGAAGAATGATTTCATATCAATTATAATTTTAGAGATGTGTGATTATCCGCGTATAGCCTTTACACCGGGGAGTTCAATACCTTCCATATATTCCAGGAGAGCGCCGCCGCCGGTAGACACATAGCTTACTTTGTCGGCAAAGCCTAATTGGTTTACGGCTGCTACGGAATCGCCGCCGCCCACCAAAGAATAAGCGCCTTTTCCGGTAGCTTCGGCCGTCATTTGCGCCACGGCTTTCGTACCTTCGGAAAATGCAGGCACTTCAAACACGCCCACAGGGCCGTTCCACAAAATAGTTTTTGAATTCATCAACACCTCACGCCATGCCGCAACAGACGATGGCGCAGCATCAACTCCTTCCCAACCGTCGGGAATGGCGTTAATGGGACATACTTTNNGTATTCAGCACAGCGCCGGGTTTTTGAAAATCTTCAAATTTAGCATCGGTGATCACCACCTCGGCCGGCAAATAAATATTCACCCCCAGTTCTTTCGCTTTTTTCAGAATGTCCAATGCCAACGGCATCTGATCGTCTTCACAAATCGAATTACCTATTTTACCGCCCTGCGCTTTAATGAACGTAAAACTCATGCCGCCGCCAATGATCAGGTTGTTCACCTTCTCCATCAACCGCTCGATGATGGTAATTTTCGACGATACCTTAGAACCGCCGAGAATGGCCGTGAACGGACGTTCCGGCGCTTCAAGCACCTTATCAACGGCCTTAATTTCGCCTTCCATTACATAACCAAACATTTTATCATTGGGAAAATAATCGGCAATCAACGCCGTGGAAGCGTGTGCGCGATGGGCCGTTCCGAAGGCATCGTTGATATAACAGTCGGCATACGAAGCCAATGTTTTAGTAAACTCTTTTTGCCTGGCCTTCACTTCGGCTTTGGCCGCTTTCTTCACTTCATCACTTGCATCGTCGGTCAAACCGCGCGGTTTGCCTTCTTCCTCCGCATAAAAACGAAGATTTTCAAGCAACAATACCTCGCCGGATTTCAGGTTCTTCGCCATCTCCGCCGCCTCGGGGCCTACGCAGTCGGGCGCAAATTTTACAGGAACCACCAACTTATCTTCAATAGCTTTCAGAATATGTTTCAACGAATATTTATCGGAAGGTCCTTTGGGACGGCCGAGGTGCGACATGATGATGAGCGAACCGCCGCCGGCCAACACTTTTTTCAACGTGGGAATAGCCGCACGAATGCGGGTATCATCCGTAATTTGAAATTGCTCATTGAGCGGAACATTAAAATCTACGCGAACAATAGCGCGTTTTCCTTTAAAATTATAATTGTCAATTGTTTGCATATATTTAAAATTGTTAATTTATAAATTCGAAGCTACAAACAGCAAAGTTAGTTATTTTACGGGATTTTCTCGTATCTTTGCAAGGAAATTTTATCGGTATGTTATTATTTTCGCCCGGAGAATGGGCTGATTATGAATTGATAGATAGCGGAAACTTCGAAAAACTCGAACGTTTTGGCGAATTTATTCTGGCGCGTCCCGAACCCAAGGCGGTATGGGAGAAAACCCTCTCCGAGCGGGAATGGGAGCGGCAGATGCATACCCGTTTCACTACCGGCGCCGGTTTCGGCAAGTCGGGAAAAGAAGACAGCGGCAGCTGGCAGCCCGTAAAAAAAATGCCCGGACAGTGGACTATAGCTTACCGGCATAACGGACTGAACATGCGACTGCGCTTGGGATTAACCGCTTTCAAGCATGTGGGTGTTTTTCCCGAACAGGCGCCTAATTGGAACTATATTTACACCTCCGTAAAAGCGCTGAAAACGCCGCAACCCAAGGTGCTCAACCTCTTTGCCTACACCGGCGGCGCTTCCCTGTCGGCCAAAGCAGCCGGCGCCGACGTGTTGCACCTCGATTCGGTACGGCAGGTAGTGACCTGGGCGCGGGAAAATATGGAACTAAGCGGCCTTGATAACATCCGGTGGATAGTGGAAGATGCGTTGCGATTTGTAAAACGCGAAGCCAAACGGGGCAACAAATATAACGGCATCCTGCTCGACCCGCCGGCCTACGGCCACGGCACCGACGGTGAAAAATGGAAACTCGACGAATGCCTGCTGGACATGCTGCAACATTGCCGGCAAATATTAGAACCCGAAGACAGTTTTCTACTATTGAATTTATATTCCAACGGATTCTCCGCACTCGTAGCCGACACCACTACCCGCAGTGTGTTCGGCGAAGGCAAAGAACGTGAATTCGGCGAATTATTTTTACAAGACCGCTTCGGGAAACGTTTACCCCTAAGTGTTTTTGCAAGGTTTAAACAATGAAAAGATTTTTTTCACAAATATTGACAGCCGTTATTTTGACGCTAATTATGGTAGCCACCGGCTGGTTATTCATTTTCCTTTATATAGAAATCAACAATATTCTTCTCTTAGCGGGCGTAAGTATTCTGGCGTTTATTGTCCTGTATATATTGGTAGCGCTCCTGTTGCAACGTTTTGTAAGCGTTAAAATTTCACCCATCTACAAAACCATTTACCGGATTGGCGACATCCGTAAGGAGATGAAAAGCCATAATTTGGTAGACCGTGTCAACCATGATGTGGTGAACTGGGCTACTCAAAAAACCGAAGAAATCAGCCGGCTGTATGAGCAGGAACGTTTTCGCAAAGAGTTTCTCGGCAATGTGGCGCACGAATTGAAAACCCCGATCTTTAATATACAGGGCTACATACTCACCTTGCTCGACGGGGGCATGAACGACCCCGACATTAACAGGAAATATTTAGAACGCACCGAAAAAAGCGTGGAAAGGCTGATCAACATTACGCAGGAACTCGATATCATCAACCGTTTGGAAACCGGCGAAATGCAAATGAACATGACGTCTTTCAACCTGGTTGCCTTAGTGGAGGAAATTTTCGACACCTTTGAAATGACTGCCAAAAACAAGCAAATTAACCTGCGCACCCAATGGTTCCCCGGTGGAAAAATCATGGTATACGCCGACCGCAAGCGCATTTCGCAGGTGCTGGTCAACCTGATCGGCAATTCGCTGAACTACGGCCGTGAGGGCGGCGAAACCATCGTATCATTCACCGACATGCCCAACCGCGTGCTGGTAGAAGTGAGCGACACGGGCATTGGCATCAGCGAAGAAGCGCTATCGCGCATTTTCGAACGTTTCTACCGCGTGGATAAACACCGCTCGCGCGAACACGGCGGCAGCGGATTAGGATTGGCCATCGTGAAACATATTATCGAAGCGCACAACCAGTCTATCAACGTACACAGCACATTAGGCGAAGGCACCACCTTCTCTTTCACTATCGATAAATCAAAATAAAATACAATATGATAAATTTTTTATCCATTACCTGGAACCCCGACCCTGAGCTAATTGCTCTCGGCCCCATACATCTTCGCTATTATGGCGTTTTATTTGTGGGCGCTTTCATAGCGAGTTACTATGTCATGTTGCATATTTTCAAATGTGAAAAAATTCCCGTAGCGTTGCTGGATAAACTGACCATTAACATTGCTGTGGCCACACTCATCGGCGCACGTTTGGGACATTGTTTATTCTATCAACCCGGCTATTTTCTGGGGCATCCGCTGGAAATGATATTGCCGATACAATTTACACCGCATTTCCGTTTCATTGGTTATCAAGGATTGGCCAGTCACGGCGCTGCCATTGGCATTTTAATCGGCATCTGGTATTGGTGCCGCAAACACAAAAAGCCTTATTTGTGGTTACTCGACCGCATAGGCATTGTGATAGCGCTGGCCGGTGTGTTCATCCGGATAGGCAACCTGATGAATTCGGAAATTTACGGTGACGCGACTACCCTGCCGTGGGGTTTTATTTTCGTGCAGGCCGGCGAAACCCTTCCGCACCACCCCACCCAGCTGTACGAAGCCCTCTCCTATCTCGTCATTTTCTTTGTTCTCTACACATTATACAAACGTAAACAAACACAACTGCCGAGAGGTTTCCAGTTCGGGTTATTTTTAATCCTGCTCTTTTCGGCGCGTTTTCTAATAGAATTTATCAAGGAACCGCAAGTGGGTTTCGAAGCAGGCATGGCGCTTAATATGGGACAACTGCTCAGTCTACCCTTCATACTGGCCGGCGCCGGACTGCTGGTGTGGAGCCTGAGGAATAGACTAAGAGATTAGAGACTAAGAGACGAGAGACTAATTTTCAATTATCCATTTTCAATTTTTAATTATTTTATGGCTTTACAGTGTGGTATCGTGGGACTTCCCAATGTTGGTAAATCAACGCTCTTTAATTGTTTAAGCAACGCTAAGGCGCAGGCGGCAAATTTTCCGTTCTGCACCATTGAACCTAATGTGGGCGTGATCACCGTGCCCGACAAACGCTTGGAAGCATTGGCTCAATTGGTGAAACCGCAAGCCGTGCAACCCACTACCGTGGAAATAGTAGACATTGCCGGACTGGTGAAAGGCGCCAGCAAGGGCGAAGGGCTGGGTAACCAATTCCTCGCCAACATCCGCGAAACCGATGCGATCCTGCACGTACTGCGCTGCTTCGACGACGGTAACGTAGTGCATGTCGACGGCTCGGTAAACCCCGTGCGCGACAAGGAAATTATCGACACCGAGCTGCAATTGAAAGACCTGGAAACGGTGGAAAGCCGCATCAGCAAAGTGCAGAAGCAGGCGCAAACCGGCGGTGATAAAAACGCCAAACGTTTATATGATATTCTGGTGCGCTTCCGCGAGGCGCTGCTCCAAGGTAAATCGGCACGCACGGTGACTTTCGACAATGCCGACGACCGTAAGACAGCCCGCGAATTATTCCTGCTCACCGGCAAGCCGGTGCTGTACGTGTGCAACGTAGATGAAAATTCGGCGGTGACCGGCAATAGCTATGTGGAACAAGTACGTGAAGCCATCAAAGACGAGCAGGCCGAACTATTAATTGTAGCCGCCAAAACCGAATCGGAAATTGCGGAGTTGGACACTTATGAAGAACGGCAGGAATTTCTGAAAGAAATCGGGCTCGAAGAATCGGGCGTGGTGCGGTTAATCCATGCGGCGTACAAACTGCTCGATCTGGAAACTTACTTCACGGCGGGGGTAAAAGAAGTACGCGCCTGGACTTACGTGAAAGGCGCCAAAGCCCCACAGGCCGCCGCCGTAATTCATACCGATTTTGAAAAAGGCTTTATCCGCGCCGAAGTGATCAAGTACGATGATTATATCCGCTACGGTTCCGAAGCCGCCTGCCGCGACGCCGGCAAGCTAAATGTAGAAGGCAAAGAATATATCGTGCAGGACGGCGACATCATGCACTTCCGGTTTAATGTGTAAAACGAAGGCGCGGCAAGCGTGCCTCTACTACAAACTCCAGGTGCTGCCTTCTTTGGTGTCTTTCACCACAATGCCTAACTTCACCAATTCATCGCGGATCTTATCGCTGGTGGCGAAATCTTTCTTGGTCTTAGCTTCATTACGCACGTCGAGCACCATCCTGATCACGCCATCCAACAATTCCGTGTTGCCGCCCTGTTGCTGCTCGTCGGCTATGCCCATGGCATCAAACAATATACCGGAAAATAATTTTTTCAACGTATCGATATCCGTAGCGGTCAGCGTATCTTTTTTATCATTGGCCGAATTGATCATGCGCACTGCTTCCTGCAGGTGGGCAATGGCCAGTGCGGTATTCAGGTCGTCGCTCATTGCCTCGTAGCATTTGGCAACAATCTCGTTAATCTCTGCTTCGCGGGAAGACACCGGCGAAGGCGTCAACTTATCCAGCAGGTGCACAGCATCCAAAATACGTTTTAATACTTTCTCCGCTGCCTGCATGGCTTCATTACTGAAGTCGAGCGTACTGCGATAGTGCGCCTGCAGCATGAAAAACCGCACGGTCATGGGAGTGTAAGCCTGTGCCAGCAATTTATGACTGCCGGTAAACATTTCTTCGAGCGTAATAAAATTACCTAACGACTTGCCCATTTTCTGGCCATTGTTGGTGATCATATTATTGTGCATCCAGTAGCGAGCAGCCTCATGCCCCTGCGCCGCCACGCTCTGCGCTATTTCGCATTCATGGTGCGGAAACAGCAAATCCATGCCACCACCGTGAATATCGAAAGTTTCTCCGAGGTATTTAGTACTCATCGCCGAGCACTCCAGGTGCCAGCCGGGAAAGCCGTCGCTCCAGGGCGAAGGCCAGCGCATGATATGTTCGGGTGAAGCCTTTTTCCACAAGGCAAAATCATAAGGATTGTGCTTGTCGCCCTGTCCATCCAACGCGCGGGTATTGTTCTGCATTTCGTCCAGCACGCGTCCCGAAAGCTTTCCGTACACATGCGACTGATTATATTTCTCCACATCGAAATACACCGACCCGTTTTCCACATACGCAAATCCATGCTCGATGATGGTCTTGATCATTTCAATCTGCTCCAAAATATGTCCCGACGCGTGCGGCTCAATACTGGGCGGCAGCACGTTCAACACACGCATGAAATCATGATAGCGGTTGGTGTAGTACTGCGCCACTTCCATGGGCTCCAACTGTTCCAACCGCGCTTTCTTGGCAATTTTATCATCACCGCTGTCGGCATCGTTCTCCAAATGTCCCACGTCTGTAATGTTGCGCACGTAGCGCACTTTGTAGTCCAGGTGCCGCAGATAGCGGGTAAGCACATCGAAGGTAATAGCCGAACGGGCGTGCCCCAAATGCGGGTCGCCATACACCGTGGGGCCGCAGACATACACGCCGACATGGCCTTCGGCCACAGGCTTAAATTCTTCTTTCTTCCGGTTGAGTGTGTTGTATATATAAAATGGTTTCATACTACGACAATATTAATACCAGTGCGCCAACAACGGCGCAATAAACAGCAAAGTAAATCAACTTACCTTTCTTCACCAAATTAATCATCCATTTGCAGGCAAGGGCGCCGGAAACAAAGGCCGCACAAAAACCGACGATTAACGATGTTAACGGCAAAGAGCCGGTACCGGCAAAGTCGCCTTTTACCAGATCAAGCAGACATTCGCCGAGAATAGGGATGAGCACCATAAGAAAAGAAAATTGCGCCACCACTTCTTTTTTATTCCCTAAAATCAACCCGGCGGAAATGGTTGTACCGGAACGCGAAAGTCCGGGAATTACCGCTATGGCTTGTGCCAATCCTATCAGAAATGCATCTTTGAACGAAATATTTTCCGACTTGCGGGGCTTGGCGAAATAGGCAAAGGCCAGCAAACAAGCGGACACCAGTAAGCCGCCACCTACAATGAGCAAGCCGCTGCCGAACAAGGCTTCCACCTTATCTTTGAAAAGAAGGCCTACAATAGCCACAGGAATTATGGATACCAAAATTTTGGCGATGTATTTAACTTCATCATTCCATTTAAACGAAAACAAGCCCAAAAACAAACGGCTCACTTCAGGCCACAACACAAGCAGCGTACTGCACACCGTGCCGGCATGCACGGCAATAGTGAACGTTAAATTATCCGCGCCGGAATTGCCGAACAACGCATTGGCAATTTCAAGATGCCCGCTGCTGCTCACCGGTAAAAATTCCGTCAATCCCTGAACAAGACCCAGGATAAGGGCTTCCAACCAACTCATTAAATATTACTCCTTCGTTTTAGGTTTTTTCATAATGGCATAGATCTCGAAAAGAAAACCGCCTACAATGAGAAGGGGCGCCAGTGTAATACGCTGAAAGTTGAACATCGCGTCATTGAATACATTCGGGTCATCGGTCCTGCCACCCACCATGAGAATATAGCCCAATAGCATTACGCCAAAGCCGATGGCAATAAGTATATAATTTTCTTTCGTCAACACAAAGTTGCCCGGTTTGGCTTGTTCCGCACCTTTTTTCGGTGCGGCGGCAACAGTTTTTTTAGTAGTTGAAACCATATTGTAAGTGATTAAGAAGTTAAGTGACTATAAATATAACTTATCCGCATCAATGCGTACAAACTTATGCACGGCAAAGAGCGTGGAGGTAAAGCTGATGAACATCCCCAGCACCAAGATGCCGCCAAAAAGCACCAATAATAATTCGGCATCAATAAATCCCATGATTTCGCCGAATTCATTCTGCACTACATAGAGCACCCCCGTAAGCAACAGTATGGCTATGACGCCGGAAAAAATGCCCTGCAACAAACTGCGCCAAAGAAAGGGCCGCGTGATGAACCAGCGGGTAGCGCCCACCAAACGCATGGTGTTAATAATGAAACGGCGCGAATACACGCTCAATCTGATGGTATTATTAATCAACACCAGTGTAATAAACAACATCAGCACAATGAACACCAGCATCACCAAACCAATTTTCCGGATATTTTTATTCACCAGTTCAATTAACGAGCGTTGATAGCTGATCTCGCGGATATGGGGCATAGCCGATAGCGACTTTTCAATTTTCGCCACACTGTCGACTTCCGCATATTGGGCTTTGAGCTTGGCTTCCACCGCCAGCGGCAACGGATTAAAGTCAAACACCTCCATAAAGTCGGAACCTAAGAGTTGCTTCATCTCATCGGCCGCCTGTTCTTTGGTCACATACTTTGTCTCCCGGATGTACGGCGCGGCATCCAACTGCTTGCGCACCCAGGCAGCATCGGCTTCGGTGGTGGTCTCATCAAGGATGACGGTCAACGCAATATTTTCTTTGAAATAATCCGAAAGGCGATGGGCATTAATCAGCAAAACGCCCGATGCCCCCAACAGGAAAAGCACCAGTGAAATACTCACCACCGCCGAAAGGTAGGAACTCATCCGGCGGCGTACACTGATATGTTGATCGCGTTTCGACATAATAGCTTACAAAGATAGGTATTTTTGCAGCAAGTATCAAGTATTTAGTACTGAGCATTGAGTATCAAGTGGTTATTTCCTCAGTAATTTCCCGATTTGCAGGAACATATCCGTAAAAATCATGGTCGGGTTACCATTTTGCCCGATATGTCCGAGGGCTAAATTCAATTGTTTAAACAGCTCGTCGATATTACGTTCATTCACGAAAGGCGAAAATTTACGGGCAAATTGTTCTTCTTCCCCCATGAGGTAAACGGCGCTTTCGGCGCCACGGTTGAACATAAAACTTTCGCGCAACAGGTGTTCGGCGTAAAGAAGAAAATTTTTCTGTCGCTCGCGGCCCACTTTCGACAATTCACCCAACCAGTCGAGCAGGTCGAGGAAGTTGCCGGCATAAGCGTTCCGCATCATGAATGTAAACCATTCAAAGTACTCATTTTTTTCGCTGTCGCTCTGCAAAAGCGCCAAAGCGCGACTGTAGCTGCCTTCCGACAAGCGGGCGATCTTCCCCGCCTGTGCTTCCGGAAGCTGCCTGCGCTCCATCAACGCATCACGCAGGTAGTCCGCAGCAATGGGCGGCACCCGCACCGGCATGGCGCGCGAAAGAATGGTTTTAATCACGCGGTTGGTATCTTCGCAAACCAGCAGGAACACCGTTTTCTCCGGCGGTTCTTCCACCAGTTTCAATAAACGGTTAGCAGCCTCGGCGCCCATGCGTTCGGGCAACCAAAGGATTAAAATTTTATATTCCGATTCGAAGGCTTTGAAGTTCAATTTTTCAATGATTCGCGTGGCTTCGTGGACACTGATGCGCCCCTGTTTGTTTTCTATTTCCAGGGTGGCATACCAATCCGCCTCGGTGAGGTACGGATTATCCGTCAAAGCACGCCGCCATTGCGGTAAAAAATAATCCGTCACCGGCTTTTTATCGGCCGTAACACTCTTGGTGGAATTCACCGGCACGGCAAAATGCAGGTCGGGATGAATTAATTTCTGCATCTTGTTGCAGGAAGGACAAACACCGCAGGAGTCCGTTTCCCCGCGGTCGGCGCAGTTCAAATATTGGGCGTAGGCCAAGGCCAGCGGCAGATTGCCCGTACCTTCGGCACCCCAAAACAACTGGGCGTGACTGATACGGCCTTCCCTGATGGTTTGCACCAACTTGGCTTTTAACTCATGCTGTCCTATGACCGATCGAAATTGCATACTGCAAAGATACAAAAAATCACGATATCACCATCTCACAGTTACTGCAATCAAAAGTAAGGCGGAGCCGCAGTCCGTTGTTCAATAAAAAAAGCGGCTCATTCAACTTTTTGGCAGGACGTTGTTGGGGACAATACCCCATTTCGAATTTCAGGCAATATTTCGTGCGCATCAATTCGGCATCGTCAGGCGGCGCCAGCTCAAAAGCTTTACCGCTGATCTCAACACCATGGCGCCGGTAAAATTTTTCGGCCAAAGCATTCGCAACATTCGCACGGTAATCTACTGTCTTCGCGAAATACGGAATAGCATTGGGTACAATTTTTACTTCCGGTTTTTCACGTAGTAGCTCGCGCATTTCTTCCAAGTCTTCCACCAACTCTCGGCGCCAGCTGTTGAGTGTAGAGAGGGGGTAATAATTCCCGGTAGCATTATCCACTGACGTTACGCGAAAATCAAAGGCCGTACCGCCGGTCTTGGCTAATGACTTTTCAATATTTTCGAGATTCCTGGATACATTTTCCGCCTTATCAAATACAGTGTCGTCATGCAGCGACACTTCAACACCGTCCTCATCTTTCACGGTAATGACCACCTCATCCCCCTGCACTGCAAACCGCACTTCGGCAGCGATCTTCCGCTCTACCGGCAGTTTAATCTGTTTCTCAAATTCATAACTGTGGTTGCGGAACAAGATAGCGCCGGGTTGCAGTCCCAGCACATTGGTCAGCCATACTTTATTCTGTTCCGTCTTGTTCACGTGAGCGCCGGCCAGCTTTTCACGATCATCGAAAAAGCACAGGCCATCGCCGTTGCGCAACGGTTCACCTTCATAAAGTATCCAATCCTTACCTGTCTCTATCACCCTGCCTACCTCCTGTCCTACGGATTTGGCCGTATTGAACGAGGCCACCGGCTCACGTTCTCCGTCGATAAAATAACCGGTAAACCCGCGTGAAAAAGTATTCCCGGGCTGTGGCGTGAAGGGATAAACGGACTTCCCCGACGAAGCTTTCGCGCAGGTAGCGCCGTCTAACAAGGCATCTAAGTGTTGCCGGTAATAACCGACTACATTTTTTACATAACTTTCATTCTTCAACCGTCCTTCTATCTTGAAAGAGGTAACACCCGCTTTCAGCAATTCCGGCAAAGCTTCCGCGCGCTGCATATCACGAAGCGAGAGCAGGTGTTTTTCGCGCAACAGCGTTTTTCCGGAAGCGTCTATCAGATTATACGTAGACCGGCAAGGCTGGGCGCACACTCCACGGTTGGCGCTACGGCCGGCCACCGCCTTGCTTAAATAACACTGTCCGCTGTAACATACGCACAAAGCGCCGTAGACAAAGGTTTCGAGCGGAACAGTAGTTTGCGCGCGAATAGCGGCTATCTGTTGCAGCGATAACTCCCGCGCCAGGATCACCCGTTGGAACCCCACGTCTTCTAAAAATTTCACCTTTTCAGGTGTGGTATTATGGGTTTGCGTGGAAGCAAATAGCGGAATGGGCGGCAGATCCATCTCGAGCAGGGCCATATCCTGTACGATCAACGCGTCGCAGCCTATGTTATGCGCTTCAACGGCCAATTGGCGCGCCGCTTCCAATTCGTGGTCAAAAAGAATAGTGTTCAGCGTAAGGTAAACCTTCGCATAATAACGATGGGCGTATCGAACCAATTGTTCAATATCACCCAAAGTATTTCCCGCTGCTTCGCGCGCACCAAAACGTTGTGCGGCAATGTACACCGCATCGGCGCCGCAATTAACAGCTGCTTTTCCTATTTCATAATTCCTTGCCGGAGCAAGAAGTTCAATCGCTATTGGCACAGTGTTTTAACCTTTGCTTCGGCAAAAGCTTTATAGTTCGGATCAGCTACAATTTGTTTGTAGTATTCACAGGCTTTCGCTTTATTTCCTTTTCCTTCGTAAGCAGTAGCCAAACGATAAGCATTAGTGCTTTTATCTTTTGCATTAGGTTCGGCGGCAACTACTGTTTCATAAGCAGCAATGGCAACATCCCATTTCTTCAACTCGCTGGCGGCAGTGCCGATCAAACGTTGCGTTTGCATGTTTTTATCATCGTAACTAGCGGCTTTTTCGGCATCAGCCACTACATCGGCCCATTTTTTAGTCCGTTGGCTGGCCACAGCGCGTTTGAGATAAGTAACGCTCAGTTTCTTTTTGGCATTATTCACATCCCCGGGCTTAGCGCCTTCCATAGCCACAATTTTGTCAAAAGAAGCAATGGCGCCTGCTTCATCCTTTGCCTGTTCCTGTGCCAGACCAAGGCGCAGGTAGAGGGTAGAATTTGCTTTATCGTACTCCAATGCTTTATTGAAACTGGCAATGGCTTCGGCAGGTTTATTAGCAGCCGCCTCATCACTGCCTTTCATGGTATACGCCTGCGGCAGCAAGTCATTCACAGATGCCGTAACATCCGCCTCATTATATTTTTCCGCCAGCGTTTTAGCCTTGTCTAAGGTAATTATCCCTTCGGCATATTGTTTATCGATGATCTGTTGCTTTCCCTGACTGAAATATAACTGGGGGATCAATTTTTCACAATTGGTTTTCACTGTGGGAGCCTGTTCGTCCTGCGCAGCAGAAGCTATTTGCAAAGCCTTCTCCACATCGGCAATGGCTTTACTATATTGTGATTCCTGAAAAGCTTTAACACCGCCGTTATACAGTTCAATAGCCTCGTTAATGTCCTGTGCATTCAGGTACCCGAACGACAGGGAAGCGAAAAACGCCGTTACAAAAAGGGATTTTAAAATTTTCATAGCAAATGATTTAATTTAATAAATGACATTCTACAAAGTTAGCGTTTTTTTATGAAAAAACAAAAAATAATTTTTTTTTTAACAAAATTATGTATATCTTTGCCCCGTATATGGAAAAATATTCAAGCATATTTACGGTTTATTTCATGCGAATGCATCGCTAGATGCATACATTTCCATTTCACGTCCTCATCCGTTGAGGATATTCAACACAAAAAATACATATATTAATAACCATTAATCGACAAAATAATGTCTATGGATAAACATTTTGAGACCTTACAGGTTCATGCCGGCCGTTACAAAGACACCCAAACAGGCGCATGCGCCACGCCCATTCATCAAACCACCTCGTATGAATTTAAAGACACGCAGCATGCCGCCGATTTATTTAACCTTAAAGCAGAAGGTCACATCTACACCCGGCTTTCCAATCCCACTACGGATGTACTGGAACAAAGAATTGCCGCCCTGGAAGGCGGTACGGCGGCCGTAGCCGTGGCTTCGGGACAAGCCGCATTGTTCCTCACCATTAATAACCTGGCGGGCATAGACGACAATATAGTAAGTACGCCCAGCTTATACGGCGGCAGCTATAACCAGTTAAAAGTAAATTTTTCCAAACTCGGCATAGGCGTAAAATTCGCCGGCAAAGACGGCGGAAACATCCAACAACTCATAGATAAAAAGACGAAAGCGATCTATACGGAGACGATAGGAAATTCCGATTTTTACATTCCCGACTTTGAACAGTTGGCGGATATCGCACACAAGCATAAAATTCCATTAGTTGTAGACAATACTTTCGGCGGAGCAGGCTATCTGTTCAGGCCAAAAGCCATAGGCGCTAACATTATCACCCAATCCGCCACAAAATGGATAGGCGGGCATGGCAACAGCATCGGCGGAATTATTGTAGATGCCGGCAACTTCAATTGGGCCGGCGGAAATTTCCCTCAATACACCGAGCCCTGCGTGGCCTACCACGGACTGGTATTTAGTGATACATTCAAAGAAAATGCTTTTGCAGTAAGCATACGGGCGTTGGGACTGCGCACCTGGGGTTGCGCCCTGAGCCCGATGAATGCCTTCCTGTTATTACAAGGTGTGGAAACATTATCGCTGCGAATGGACAGGATGCTGGACAACGCGCTGGAACTGGCCCACTGGTTGCAGGCGCACCCTAAAGTAGCGTCCGTTAATTATCCCGGATTACCCTCGCATCCTTCACATGAAATGGCCAAAAAATATTTCAAAAAAGGCTTTGGCGGCGTACTAAGTTTTAGCGTGAAAGGCGACAAGGCGGCAACGGCAAAATTCGTAGAAAGTCTGGAACTTATTTTACACTTGGTCAACGTGGGCGATAACAAAACCCTCATATCTCATCCTGCATCGACCACGCATTCACAACTCGGCAAACCGGCGCTGGAAGCTGCCGGCATAGGCGAGAATATGTTGCGGCTGGCCGTGGGCATAGAGCACATAGACGACCTGAAACAAGACCTCGATAATGCACTGCGTAAATTATGATAAAAAAAACATTCCGTTACGATAAGCCCTTTGCATTAGAATCCGGTGGCGCTGTAGACCACATTGATATTTGCTACCACGTAAGCGGCGAATTTACGCCTGCAAAAAAAGTAATATGGATATGTCATGCGTTAACGGCCAATTCCAATCCCGAAGAGTGGTGGGACAGCCTCACAGGACCGGGGAAATTATTCGACACCGATAAATATTTTGTCATCTGCGCGAACATTTTAGGTTCCTGTTACGGCACTACCGGTCCGGCTTCCATAGCACCCGCAACGGGAAAAGCCTACCTGCTGGATTTTCCGGCCGTCACCATAAGAGACCAGGTGGCCGCCCACGAACTGCTAAGAAAGCAGCTGAACATATCCGGCATTGATTTGCTGATAGGCGGCTCCGGAGGCGGATTTCAGGCCATAGAATGGAGCATATCATCGCCTGATTTAATAAGAAATTTATGCCTCATTGCCACCAACGCCATAGTAAGCCCATGGCGTACGGCATTTAGCCACACACAAAGAATGGCGCTATATACGGACCCAAGTTTTTTAGCACAAGAAAATACGGACGGCGGAAAAAAAGGATTGGCCTGTGCACGCGCCATAGCGCTGTTGTCCTATCGTTCCTACAAAGGATACCGGTTGACCCAGCAGGAAGAGGACGTCGATTTCCTGTTTGCAGGCAAGGCCGGAAGGTATCAGGAATACCAGGGGAAAAAACTTACGGACAGGTTCGACGCTTACTCCTACTTCACCTTAACCAACAGCTTGGAAAGTCATAACGTGGGACGGCACAGGGGAGGCGCGGAACAGGCGCTCGGCACGGTGAAAGCCAAGACCTTGTGCATTGCCATAAAAAGCGATATGTTATTTCCTGTTTCCGAACTTGAATTTATCCGGCAACACGTGCCGGGCGCACAACTCGAACTCATTGATTCAAATTTCGGGCACGACGGGTTTCTGCTCGAAAGCGAACAAATAACCAATGCTATAGTCAAACATAATATCCTGTAAAAATGCAAGTATTAAAATTCGGAGGCTCATCTGTAGCCGATGCCCAAAACATCAATAAAGTAGTCGATATTGTAAAAGAAGCCCTGTCCAAAGACAGGATCATACTGGTTTGTTCCGCTATCAGTAAGTGTACGGACAAGCTCATCGCCATAGGCAACACGGCGGCCGAAGGCGACAAGCAATACGAAACGCTCATAGATGCGCTGGAAAAACAGCATGATGTGATCATCGACGAACTTATTCCGGTGGAGCACCATAACATCATCAAACCCCTTGTCCAATCTTTGTTCAATGAGCTGAAAGATGTTTCCAAAGGCGTATTCCTGCTGAAAGAATTAAGTTCGCATACCCTCGACCACATCATGAGTTTCGGAGAACTCTTATCTACCAATATTATTAAATGTAAGCTGTGGAGTTTAGGCATTCACTGCAAATGGGTAGATGCACGGGAAATCATCAAAACCAACAACCACCTTTCTGCTAATGTGGTAGACGTAGAAAAAACTTACCATAATATTAAAGAACTGGTGCAGAAAAATAATTATAAATTATTGGTGCTGCCCGGATTTATTGCATCCGACAGCATAGGCCGAACCACCACCCTCGGCAGGGGCGGTTCGGATTATTCGGCAGCCCTATTCGCCGTAGGCGCCCAGGCAAGGATGCTTGAAATATGGACGGATGTCAACGGCATGATGACCTGCGATCCGCGAATTGTTCCGCAGGCCAACACCATCCGGAATATTTCTTATAAAGAAGCGTTGGAATTATCGCATTTCGGAGCAAAAGTAGTCTACCCGCCCACCATACAACCGGTGGTCAAGAAAGGCATTCCTATTCTGGTAAAAAATACGTTCAATCCTACCGATCCGGGAACCTTGATAGAAAATAATCCGCCCGAAAGCCCCAACAAAATCAAAGGCATATCCAGCAGCGACAGTCTCGCGCTCATTTCCATGGAAGGTAGCGGCATGGTAGATATTCCAGGCTATTCCAGCAGGCTGTTTGAAGCGCTGACCCGGAATAATATCAGCATTATTCTGATTACACAAGCCTCGTCAGTGAACACCATGCTCATTGCCATAGCGCAAAAAGATGCCGAAAAAGCGAAAAAAGCGGCGGACGAATTGTTTGCTTATGAAATCAGTCTGAATAAAGTAGAACCCTTAAAAGTGGAGAAGGGATTTTCCATCATCAGCCTTGTGGGCGACGACATGAAAAACCAGTCCGGCGCCAGCGGGCGCATGTTCGACGCACTGGGCAAAGAGGGCATCAACATACGAGCTATCGCGCAAGGCTCATCCGAAAAAAATGTGTCGGCCGTGATCAACACCAACGACGTAGAGCCTGCATTAAAAGTTATTCATCAGGAATTTTTCGACCTTCCGGTAAAGACCATCAATATATATTTGGCGGGGTACGGCAATGTGGGCAAAGAGCTGGTGGACATTATCCACCGGCAGGGCGGGAAATTATTGGACAAATCGGGCATACAAATTAAATTGGTGGGTGTATGCGACAGCAAAAAAATGTTTTTCAACCAGCACGGCATCAACGTGGCCACCATTCCGGCAGAGCTGAAAAACGGCGCGGTGTGTACCATAGAGGACTATATCATAGCGGCCGCAGGCATGAATTTAAAAAACAGCGTATTCGTGGACTGCACGTCCGACAGGCATATTTCCTACACCTATCCCGAAATATTGTCGAAGAAAATAAGTATTGTCACCTGCAACAAAATTGCCAATTCCGAAAGTTACGAGTACTACAGTCAGATCAAAGAAACCGCACGGAGAGAGAGTCTGGCCTATTATTATGAAACGAATGTAGGCGCTGCGTTACCGGTCATCTCTACCATCAACGCCATGATCAACGCCGGAGATAAAATACAGAAAATCGAAGCGATTATATCGGGTACGTTAAACTACCTGTTCAGCAACTACACCGGCGACACTTCGTTTTGCAAAGTCCTTTTAAAAGCTAAAGAATTAGGCTATACGGAGCCCGACCCACGGCTCGACCTCAAAGGAAAAGATGTGTTGCGGAAAACCATTATATTGGCGCGGGAAATTGGTTTAACCACCGAAGCCAAACAAATTACCCAAAAAGAATTTGTGCCGAAATCCTTATTCGAAGGAAGCATAACCGACTTTTATGAAAAACTGGAAGCGCAGGAAAGCGTCTTCAACACCTTGTTCAATAAGGTCGGCAAGGCCGGGAAAAAGTTAGTGTACATGGCCACCATTACGGAAGATGAAATAGCTGTGGGGCCGCAGGAAATAGACAAGGATCATCCGTTCTATGCGCTGACGGGCACCGACAATGCCGTGTCTATCCAAAGCGAGGATTATCCCAGTCCGGTAATCATTAAAGGTGCCGGTGCCGGCGCCCGCATCACCGCCGCCGGCATATTTAATGATATATTGAAGACGGTGTAATTACAAAAATTCGCTCAATTCGAGCCAACGATGCATCTTTTCATCCAGCAGCCGGTTCACCTCGCCAATCCGTGTTGATTTTTCCATTAAGTCACGGTGATCTAAGGCGCCGGAGCTTAGGGCGGTTTCTATCTGTTGCTTTTCTGCTTCCAAAGCCGCAATGTCCTGTTCCAGGGCTTCAAATTCACGTTGCTCTTTGTACGTCAATTTCTTTTTCGGCGCTTCCGGCTTCTCTGCCTGCTGTTTCACCGGCTTCGCCTGATCCTGCCGGCGCTCCCGCACCTGCTTTTCCTGTTCTTCCTTCCATAAACGATAGTCGGAATAATTGCCCGGAAAGTCTTTGATATCGGCATTGCCGCGGAACACCAGCAGGTGATCCACCACCTTATCCATGAAATAGCGGTCGTGCGACACCACGATCACACAGCCGTTGAACGACTGTAAATAATCTTCCAGCACATTCAGCGTAGCAATATCAAGGTCGTTGGTAGGCTCGTCGAGCACCAGAAAATTGGGGTTACGGATGAGCACCGTGCAGAGGTGCAGCCTGCGCCGCTCGCCGCCGCTGAGCTTGGATACGTAGTTATGTTGTGTTTCGGGCGTAAACAAAAAATGTTGCAGAAATTGCGAAGCGGTCAATTTTTTACCGTTACCTAATGAAATTTCTTCGGCAATTTCGCGCACCACATCGATCACTTTCATGGATTCGTTGAATACTAATCCCGTCTGACTATAGTAGCCGAACCGCACGGTCTCTCCTATATCAAACGAGCCGCTGTCGGGCTTTTCTTCACCAATCAGCATTTTAATGAAGGTGGTTTTTCCCGTTCCGTTATTGCCTACAATGCCCATTTTTTCATAACGCGAGAAAATATAATGGAAATTGTCCGTTATTTTCAAGTCGCCGAAACGCTTGGATATATAACGGGCCTCAAAGATTTTTGTGCCGATGTAGGAAGCGTTGACTTTCAGTTTCACACTTCCCTGCTCCTGCTGTTGTTTTACTTTTTCTTCCAAATCATAAAAAGCGTCGACACGTGATTTGGCTTTGGTACCGCGGGCTTGCGGCATGCGGCGCATCCATTCCAGCTCACGGCGGAAAAGATTGTTGGCATGGTCGAGCTCGGCATTCTCTGCAATCACGCGCTCCTGCCGTTTTTCAAGATAGTAGGAATAATTGCCCTTGTATTGGAATATCCGCTTGCGGTCAATCTCTATAATATCGGAGCACACACGGTCGAGAAAATAGCGGTCGTGCGTTACCATCAGCAGGCTAAGCTTTGAGCGGCGTAAATACTCTTCGAGCCATTCCGTCATTTCAAGGTCAAGGTGGTTGGTAGGCTCATCAAGAATCAGCAGGTCAGGCTCGGTAAGCAACACGTTGGCCAGCGCCACCCGCTTTAACTGTCCGCCCGACAATTCCTCCACCTGCCGGTCGAGCTGTTTGATTTGCAGTTGGGTCAGCATTTTCTTTGCCCGTTGTTCTGCCGCTTCGGTTTTGGCATTACTGCAAGCCTCCATCACCGTAGTGCCCGGCGGGAAATGCGGATCCTGGTGCAGGTAAGCTACTTTGGCTTCTTTTTTAAAAACCACGATTCCGGCATCGGCTTCTTCCATTCCCGCAATGATGTTGAGCAGGGTAGTTTTTCCGGCGCCATTCCGCGCAATCAGCCCCGTGCGTTGTCCCTCATTGATTACAAAACCAATATTTTCAAAGAGTGTCAGCACCCCGAAACTTTTACTTAAACCCTCTACTTGAAGCATTGCTGCCATAATAATGCAATTTACGCAATCACAAAGATACAAAAAAACCGACTACGCATTAAAATTGTAATCGGTTGATTTTGTTGGTGACCCCGGAGAGATTCGAACTCTCGACCCATTGATTAAGAGTCAATTGCTCTACCAGCTGAGCTACGGAGTCATTTTTGGAGTGCAAATATACACATTTATTTGTTTACTTCAATACGGTGTAGGTGAGTTTTATTGTTGCCCCGGGACCTTTCAACACACCGAAAGAATAATAAGTGCGGTCTAATACAATGGTGGAATAGTAATCATTCGTCACGCCCGTGGGAAAGATCATCAATTGCTGCGCTTCGGGGGTATTGTCTTCCGCATGCCCGGTATACAAACCCTGGGTATAATATGTAAGATTGTACGCATACTGCTGTAACGAACGGTTGAGGTTACCGTCAAAATAGGTTTGGTACGTATCGACCACAAAAGTATACACGGAATCCTGTTTATACGCCATTGTCGTCATGGCAGGATAAGTATTCATGTCATTCCCGGGATAAGCCAACTGCACCAGTAATTCCGCTTTGTTAATCGCTATTTTAGCAATATCTACCTCAAGACTATCGGCCAAATGCTGGATTGAATTTTTTACATTATTAAAGTCGATGTACGGTTTTACACCTGCCAAGCCTTCGAGATAAACATCCGAAGATGAGTTGGCCAAATGCGCCGAGCTATGCTTATACACATTGAAATTGGGCGAATAGTCGTCAATGTAATAGTAATAATAACGCGCTGAATCGGCTACATCATCGGGGGTGTTTCTATAATACATCGACAGAATCGCATCGGAAAAATTGAAGTAGGAAACCCTTCCGCCCGTCTCAGCCTGCGCATTGGCAGTATCAACCGCTAAATATATCCCTTTAAATGCTTTTAGAAACAAAGAATCCGTCGACATTTGTTCTGCCGTAGCGTCGGCCAACTCCTGTGCAAACGCCAATGTTAAGCGTACGACAATAGTATCGCCCCCGGTGTATGACACTTCGCCAATAGGCGTCGAATCATAATGATCTTGTTTCAACGAATTATTATAATAGTAGGAACCGGCG
>DBDM01000190.1:15619-21684 GCA_002293585.1 Bacteroidales bacterium UBA932 | reverse complement strand
TTTTTCATATAACCCACCGCCCCTACGGCAGTAGAGGAAGTGATAATGGAATCAAGGCGGGTCGTAGATACGGGTACCGTAAATTCATAATGGTCAACTTTTAATAATTGGTTGCCGGGGACAAAATCCACACCTAATGCAGGGTCGGAATCAACGCAGGCATTCAAGGTACAAACAACTATCAGGAGACTAAAAAAGAAATTTATTTTGCGAATACTCATTGACTAAATTATTTTATCATAAAACACATTATAGGCCGATACATAATCATCTTCCTGGAACGGCAACACCGGTTTTTTCAAACTCCCGGCATAATCCACCAGCTCTTTGTTAACCACGGAACTGCCGAGTATAATACCATCGGAATATTGAATGGCTAATTTCATAAGGTTGATATAGGTTGAATCGGACAATATTTCCACATCTTTATTGCGGATACCGTCCATCAATATTTTCTGTTTCACTTTACTGTCAAGCGGTTGTAAAAATTCGTCATCATACAAGGACAGTACCACTTTAGTGCCGGCGAATAAAGGATCGTCTTTGTATGATCTTTTCAGGAAAACGGACAACAAGGCGGAGAACCAACCGTGACAATGCACCAGATCCGGCGACCACCGGAGTTTCTTTACCGTTTCGAGCACACCGCGTACAAAAAATATACTGCGTTCGTCGTTATCGTCGAAAAATTTTCCGTCCTCTTCCTGCAACATGGCGCGACGTTGAAAATAATCGTCATTATCAATAAAATAAACCTGCATACGCGCCGAAGGCAGCGAAGCCACCTTAATAATCAACGGATGGTCGGCATCATTAATGATCAGGTTCATTCCGGAAAGCCGGATCACCTCGTGCAGTTGGTTCCTGCGTTCGTTTACACAACCGTAGCGCGGGATAAAAGTACGGATTTCACGGCCTTTTTCCTGTATGCCCTGAGAAAGCGTACGAACCGTAGTAGCTACTTCCGAAGCCGGAAGATAAGGCTCCATTTCTGGAGAAATGTATAGAATTCGCACGGGTTCCATGAGGACAGATTGCTTGATAATAGCTACAAATTTACAAATAATCCCCGATATATTCGCTTTTTTTCATTAAAAGTTCGTATCTTTGCGAAGGAAAAAATGATGAAGAACACATATTTTATTCATTTTCAAATAAATACAAACAATGAATTATTTGGCGATATTGGCATCCGGTTCAGGGAGTAATGCGGAAAATCTTATTCGTTACTTCGCAGGACATCCCGACATACAAGTAGTACTGGTACTGAGTAACCGGAAAGACGCTTTTGTGCTGGAACGGGCGAAAAACCTCAACGTGCCGGCCGTGGTATTCAACAAAGACGAGTTTTACCACAGCGACAAAGTGCTGGCCGTCCTTCGCGAACATAAGGTTACCCACATAGTGCTGGCCGGTTTTTTATGGCTGGTGCCCGCCTCTATGATCAATGCCTTTCCGGAGCGTATTGTGAACATCCATCCCGCCCTGCTGCCTAAATACGGCGGTAAAGGCATGTATGGCATGCATGTACACGAAGCAGTGGTGGCCAATAAAGAAACGGAAACAGGCATTACCATTCATACGGTGAATGCGGAATACGACCGCGGCAACATGCTGTTCCAATCCCGCTGCGCCGTGCTGCCCGCCGATACGCCGGAAGCCGTGGCCGCAAAAGTGCACGAACTGGAATATAGATATTTCCCGGAAATTATAGAAAAATGGATAGAGGGTGGAAANNAAAGGTGAAAGGGTTTAAAGATTTGAAGATTTGAAGATTTAAAGATTTAAAATTTTATTTTGAAAAGATTTTTCTGCATACTGCTTACCGCATACTGTATACTACAGACTGCTCACTGTCAACCGGCAGACCCCTCGGCCTGGGCGCTCATTGAAGCCTTTGAACAAAGCAATCCGCAGGGAAGTCTTCATTTTGAATATCTCAACACGCATAATTTCATTGATAATATTAAACGGCGGCTAACAGCGCCCGGTAAGTTTTGCCAGGGCTTCGGCACTACATTTTGCGGGCCTTCGGTGCTCCTTGTCAATAACCTGATTGCTCCCCAACCGGCCAAATATGTACAATTATTACTTGACCTTTATCAACACGGCGAAGCGATGTATTTCAACGGCCGTGATTCGATACACGTGGCACCCGACGAAATGACCCGCAGTTTTGCGGGCAGGCTCGTCGACCGTGATCTCGAACATGAAGCAAGAAAAGAGAAAAAAGGCGCTCAATACGTCGGCAACAGCGAATTGTTAAGCGACAACCATGCCGACCAAATGATAATCCTTTGCCTGAAATACCGCTATCCGGGCATTTTAGGCAAAGACAAATTCCGGAATGGAGATAGTGAAAAAACCTTAGGATTCGGCTCTACCATATTCGCACAACTTAAATTCATCACCCAGGATTTTTTTGGTTTGAACTACATTGCCAAAGGCGCTTCACTGCATGATTTTCTGCCGTCGCCCAAAAAAGTATGGACTGATTTGTCTGCCGCCTGTACCGAAGGAAAAGCCGTTTACCTGATGGTAGATGTCGCCTATTTCCATAAACTTACCGAATTTGTGTTATGGGGGTCGCACTACGTCCACTTGTACGACTTTCGCGACAACGGTGACACGGTAGATCTTGAAATTTGGGACTACGGCTACCGGCGCTGGCTACGCGGTTATAAAAAGACACGGTTCTACAATGCCCTCACAGGCTATCTCATCGTTTCCCCGACCAGCGGCCAAAGCAGGCAATAACCACAAAGCAAATCAACGGCAACACAAATGAAATGCGCACCGATGACAGCGCTTCAAACCAAACGGCTTTATCAATGAGCAGGCCCTGCAAGGGCGGCATGAGACAACCGCCGCCAATGGCCAGGATCAAGCCCGCAGAGCCTAATTTGGCATCATTGCCTAAGCCTTTCAGCGCAATACCGTAAATAGTGGGAAACATCAGCGACATGCACGCAGAAATGGCCACAAGGCTGTAAAGGCCAAGCATGCCATGAATAAAAATAGTGCCCAGCGTACACACAATGCCTCCCGAAGCCAGGATGAGCAACAGTAAACTCGGTTTGATGTATTTCAACAAATAAGTACAAACAAAACGACTGCTTACAAAAATTCCCATAGCAATCATGTTGTATCCCTGCGCCGCGGCTTTGCTCATGCCCAATTCAGCTCCGGCATATTGAATAATAAATGTCCACACCATGATTTGCACACCCACATAAAATGCCTGTGCAACCACCGCCCAGAGGTATTTTTTATTGCCCAGCAAGCGCTTGAACGAATCACCGATATGCAGTGAACCTTTATCCGTAGATGTGTTGTTCGGCAATTTAGCAAAGAAAAACAGCAGGAAGAATATAAGCACCACCACGCCGAGCACCAGGTATGGCCCGCTGACCACCGCCAAGTCGCTTTCCTGAATGCGCATAAAAGCGTCGGGATCGTTAACCTGCAATGCGGCGCGTTCCGTTTCGGTAGCGACATTCAGCTTGGCCAAAATAAGTTCTTTGGCAATCAACATGCCGGTCAGGGAACCTATAGGATTAAAGGCCTGCGCAAAATTCAACCGGCGGGTGGCCGTATCTTCCGATCCCATGGAAAGAATGTAAGGATTGGATGTAGTTTCCAAAAATGCCAGTCCGCAAGTCATGACAAAATAAGCGATGAGAAATGCCCAAAACGCCATAGCATTGCCGGCGGGAATGAACAGTAAACAACCGGCGGCATACAACGCCAGTCCTGCCAAAATGCCTTTTTTGTAACCGCACTTGTTAATGAATATGGCCGCAGGAATGGCCATAAAACAATAGCCGCCGTAGAAAGCAAATTGCACCAGCGAACTTTCAAAATTAGTAATCAGTAAAATGTTTTTGAAAGCGGCCACCATGGGGTTGGTGATGTCGTTGGCAAAGCCCCATAAGGCAAATAAAGAGGTTACAAGTATAAACGGGAATAAATAATTTACACCGTTTTCTCCGGTAAACAAGCCTTGCTTTTTGGTACTGGTCATGGTATTTATTGTTAATTTTTATTCAAATAAATGAGCGTGTGCTGCTATTACCGGTCGCCATTTTTCAGGCGATTGCGGTTGGAATGTTGTGAAATCAACACTATGCTTAATCATGTCATGCCCTGCTTTCCAATCGCTGACAGCGTTGTCGGCAATAGCTTGCTGCATGATGTTGCCCACGGCTGTTGCTTCCGTTAATCCTACCACCACTTCCATGTTCAGTGCATTGGCGGTAAACTGATTCAACAGCGCATTTTGGCTGCCGCCGCCCACCACATATAGTTTATTAATTGAACGCCCCGAACATTGTTTCAGTTTGTTCATCACAACATAATATTTTATAGCCAATGATTCCAACACACAACGCACCATTTCGCCCTTCGTAACAGGCAGGTGCTGATTGGTGTCCCTGCAATAAGTCCGGATAGCTTCGCTCATTTTGGGCGGATTGGCCAATGACGGATGATCACTATTGACCACGCTTTGGAAAGGAACAGCGGTTGAAGCGGCAGACAGCAATTCGTCGTAGGACGGTGGCGCACCTTCTTCTGCTTCCCATTCGGCCATTAAGCGCTGCAGCAACCACAGTCCCGTGATGTTCCGCATAAATAAAATACGATTGTCAACGCCTCCTTCATTGGTAAAATCATTCGACAAGGCTTCGGCCGTTAATATGGCTTCGCCGGTGGGTACACCCAGCAGCGACCAGGTGCCCGAACTCAGGAATGCCCAATTTTCACCGGCAGCAGGGATGGCGCCAATGGCGCTGGCCGTATCATGTGAACCTACGGCAAATACCCGCGCCTGCTTAGCGCCTGTTTCTTCTGCTATTACTTTCGTTAATTCACCGACAGGCGTATTCGGAAAAACAATTTTCCCCATCAACCCAACAGGAAGTCCCAACTTTTCGAACAGAGGCTTATCCCACGTTTTTGTTTGTGCATTCAGCAGTTGTGAAGTAGAAGCAATGGTATATTCATTGGCGGCTATTCCCGTGAGGAAATAATTAATCAGGTCGGGAATAAATAATAACTTAGCGGCCATTTGCAATGACGGGTCATTGCGCTGACGAAGGCTCAACAATTGGAACAGCGTATTGATTTCCATGAGTTGTATGCCCGAAACGGCAAACATTTCTTCTTTCGATACGGATTTAAAAGCTACGGCACTCATCTTTTCCGTGCGGCCGTCACGATAGGTTACGGGATTAGATAATAAATTCCCCGCACTATCGAGTAAGCCGAAGTCAACGCCCCAGGTGTCTACCGCAATACCGTTCAATACATAGCCTTTTTTCACGGCCAGGGCAATACTTTTTTTGATGTTACCGAAAAGCGATAAAAAATTCCAATGGATAGTATCCCCCAATTGCACCGGCGTATTATCAAAACGCAGTATTTCTTCCAGCCGGAGGCGGCCGTTCTCCACACATCCAACAATAGCCCGTCCGCTTCCTGCGCCTAAATCCAAGGCTAAATAATTCATTGCTTTTTCCCTAATACGTATACTTCCAGATCATTTATTTCTTCTTCCGAGAGGGTCAGGTAATTATTTTTCCCTGCACCGACAATGATACGGCACGCCATCTCGAAGAATACGGCTTTTTGAAAAGCATCATCGAAATCTTTTCCGCACACCACTTGTCCGTGCTTGTTCAGCAAAATACAATCATGATGTTGCATGGCTTCGACCACAGCGCCGGCCAATTCGGGAGAGCCCGGACGAAAGTACGGAATCACCGGAATATCTTTCCCGCAATAACAGGGCACTTCTGCCGTTACATTAAAGTTCACGGGCTTGTCTTTCATGCAGGCAATAATAGTGGCGTACTCCGACTGAAAATGCAATACTACATTCATGTCTTTCCGTTGGCGTAAAACGCCCAGGTGAAAGGAGCTTTCCATTGACGGCTTAGCGCCGCCGACAGGTTTGCCGGTAGAAATTTCGCATATAGCTACATTTTCTTTTTGCAGGCGGGGAAGCCATGAGCCGGTGCCCGATACCAGGGCGGTATTGTCATCTATCCGCCATGAAATATTGC
>DBDM01000190.1:15431-15576 GCA_002293585.1 Bacteroidales bacterium UBA932 | reverse complement strand
TTTATTTTTTTAATGCTTCTGTGAGTGAAAATATTCTTTCCATCAATTGCCATTTTTCTTCGGAACGCAATCCGTCCGCCTTGGGACGTTGAAATTTATCGACAAAGGCTTCCCATTCCGACTGCCTTTCAAATGTGGCTAAACG
>DBDM01000190.1:14903-15397 GCA_002293585.1 Bacteroidales bacterium UBA932 | reverse complement strand
GGTGTTTCGATAATCATAAAAGCCATATTGTTGATCAGGAAAATTTCCATATCCAAAATTCCTGCTTTACGAATGCCCTCCGGTATTTCTTTCCAGATATGACGGCTATCGTGCCAATATTTATATTCGTCGAGCGTGTCCGGATTCAACGAAAGAAACCGGCAGAAGCGTTTTCTCGCCACTGCCGGTTCTTTGGGATATCCTTGTTTCAAATCCATGGCTATTGACTTACATTACTTTTTATACAATGCACCATACGTTTGACAGGCGCGATAATCCGCACCTTCCTTGTCCATTCCGAAAGCATTCCATGCCGCAGGACGGAAAATATCTTTCTCGTCCACGTTGTGCATGCAAACAGGAATGCGCAACATGGAAGCCAGCGTAATCAGGTCGGCGCCAATGTGCCCGCAGCTGACAGCGCCATGATTAGCGCCCCAATTGTTCATTACGGAATATACGTCTTTAAAATTATCATTATTTGTTAAACGCGG
>DBDM01000190.1:7573-14859 GCA_002293585.1 Bacteroidales bacterium UBA932 | reverse complement strand
CCCTCGGCAATTTGCAGCACGGGGCCCAATCCTTTGATCAAATTCAGGCGCACCATGGTGCAAGGCATCCCTTCGCGGGTAAGGAATTTGGACGAAAATCCGCCACCCCTGAAATATTCACGGTTGGCAGGCACCCAGGTAGTAGCATCCAAACAGGCCTTTGCTTCGGCATCGCTAATTTCCCAGAATGGTTTAATGGCCGGCCGGCCTTCCTTATCGCTCTGCCGTCCTGAGCCGTCCAGCGAAGCAGCGCCCGAATTAATCAAGTGAATAATTCCATTCGCGGCTTTGCCGGTGAGTTTCTTGCCGGTTACTCTTTCCACCGCTTCGGGGCTCCAATAGGTGCGAACATCGGCAAATATTTGCGCCGTGTTGGTAAGCAAATAGCTAAACAGCATGGCCGTTCCGTTGAGTGCATCATTCTCGGTGGCCAGCACAAAGGGTTGCCGCACACCTGTCCAATCGAATGACGAATTCATAATGGCTTCGGTAAAATCGCCGTTGGGATAAAAATCCGTCCACTGCCGCTGTCCCTGGAAACCTGCTGCAATGGCATTGTGTCCCAAAGATTCTTCTCCAAATCCCATGGCTTTTAATTTCGGATTGCCAATCATCAAATCACGAACAATCAGGGTCATTTTTACAATAAATTCCCAATCCTTATCTTTCTCCGCACGATTTCTTTGCAGGTCTTTGCGATTACAAACATCTTCTCCTTCTTTGCAATGCGCCTTCGCCCACGCCAAGGCTGCGGCAAATTCTTCCTTGTCGTAAATGCCTTCGGTCATGCGGCGAATAATTTCCACTTCGTCTACTCCTTCGCAGCGCATTCCCAAATAATCTTCAAAAAAGTCGGTGTTTACAATTGAGCCGGCAATGCCCATGCAAACGGCGCCTATCGACAAATAGGACTTTCCGCGTATGATGGCCACCGACATGGCCGCCTTGGCAAAACGTATTAATTTCTCTTTTACATCGGCGGGCATTTCGGTAGTGCCGGCATCCTGTACGTCGCGCCCATAAATACCGAAAGCGGGAAGTCCTTTCTGGGCATGGCCTGCCAACACGGCGGCCAGGTACACCGCACCCGGACGCTCCGTGCCATTGAAGCCCCACACGGCTTTCACCGTATGCGGATCCATATCCATTGTTTCGCTGCCATAGCACCAGCAAGGCGTCACGGTGATCGTTACACCTACATTTTCTTTTTTAAATTTTTCGGCACAGGCTGCACTTTCGGCTACACGCCCAATAGTGGTATCGGCAATCACACATTGTACCGGCGTACCGTCGGGATATTTCAACGTGGCGGTCAATAAATCGACCACACTTTTCGCCATATTCATGGTTTGATTTTCCAGCGATTCACGTACGCCGCCCATACGCCCGTCAATAGTAGGGCGAATACCGATTTTGGGATAATCTCCCTGCAATCTTTTTACTTTCATCGTTATATTTTATAAATTATTACATTCATTTGAACAAACATACAAATATAAACAAAATTTTGTATCTTTGTATCATGGCTTCACAAAAAATTACGACAAATAAAGCAATCCCCGAACGCATTATTATGGGCATTGACCCCGGCACTACAGTCATGGGCTATGGTTTTATCAAAGCTACGGGTAACAAAGTTGAGCTTCTCGCCATAGGTATAATTGACCTGCGTAAGATGAGCGACCATTACCTGAAACTGCAACATATTTTTGAACGGGTCACTGCACTTATTAATGGCTATCATCCCGACGAACTGGCCATTGAAGCGCCATTTTTCGGAAAAAACGTGCAATCAATGTTAAAATTGGGGCGTGCGCAGGGAACCGCCATTGCCGCCGCGCTGGCGCACAATATTCCCATTACGGAATATGCACCGCGGAAAATAAAATTATCCATCACCGGACGGGGCGCCGCCAGCAAGGAACAGGTAGCTGCCATTCTGCAAAATCTGCTAAAAATAAAAGAGCTGCCCAAAGACTTGGATGCCACCGACGGACTGGCCGCTGCCATGTGTCACTTTTTTCAAAGCAATAGACCTGTTTCCACCGGCGGAGCAAAGAGCTGGAAAGAATTTATCGGGAAAAACCCGCAAAGGGTAAAATAGATATCTCCGTTTACCTTAACGCCACTACACAGGGAATTTTGGCTGTTTTCAGGTTCCCCCGCTCATCAAAAGCGCGGATGAAAATGACATAAATGCCCGAAGATACGCGCTGCCTGTTATCGCCGGCGCCATCCCACGACAGGCGTCCCGACACGCCCAACAAGGTGTTGTTCTCCAAATTACGCACCGGCCGTCCCTGCACATCATAGATCGTAATGCACGCCATGTAGTCGGGGCCCGGCAGATCATAATCAATATACAAGACATCCTGATAACCGTCGCCATCGGGCGAAAACACTTCGGAAGAAAGGGAAAACATTGCGTTATGCACTGTTTTTTCATCATTAAATTGTGAGTTTTTATACGTAGGCGTAGCCCATCCTGCCGTACGGGCAGCCGATTGCCAATTCGAGGCTTCACCGGTGGCAGCGGCAGGATTCACCCGTTCCAAAGAAACGCCCTGCGGATCGCTGATAAAAGCGCTGTGCATTTTTTCGGTATAACAAAATTCATCTACAATTACATCTTCGGCACTTAATAACACCACGCATCCCTCTGCATTGGGATAGGAAGGCAGCGATGAAAAGGGCATCACTTTCCCGGGAAACGGCACCGTATAAAAAGACCGCAAGGCATCAAGCGTTGTTGCAAATACCGTATAATCGCGCGGATTGAAATAGTGCTGCTGCGGGCAAGGCGTGATCGTCGCTACTTCTCCCGTTTTGTCGCGATTAGCTAATTTCAGTTGCCGGGTATCAAAAACATGGTCCGACAGGTTGTACAATTCTACAAAATCGGCGCCGCCGGTAAAAGGATGAAACAGCACTTCGTTAATCACCACATCGCCCAGTTGCGGCGATCGTAAATCGGCAAATGCGTAGGTAGTATCCGTGGGCGTATTTCCCGCCATATCACAAAAAGGCGATTGTAAACTGAGTTGATACACTATGCCCTGTTCAAATGCCTTGTCGAAGCGCAACATCAATTGCAGGGGTTGAGTGGGATCATAAGTAATCTCCGCCGGCTGCCCTATGGCATTATTGATGTGGTAGGATAAAGGTTGTAGCGCATTCGTCACATTAAACCACTCGTTCATCTCCAGCAATAAATGATGTTCATCTAAGCGCTGCAATGCGGCAACGAAAGGCGGCTCTTCGTCGGGATGCGGCGCATAAACGGAATTGACTTTCCCCGGCGTTCCACCTTCCGCGGCCACGCTCGCCGCCCAATTCCCGGCGCTTTCGGAAAGATTGTCTGGGTCTATTTTTTCCAACGACCATCCTCCGTCGCGTTTGGCCTCATCCACTATCCACGTGTCGGAATACGCTACGCGCGCCATGATATCGCCCGCAGCATTTTTCAGCAGCAAGGTTTTCCCTATCTTTGTCAGTGACGAAATGTTGGTGAGGGTGGCCACCTTGCCGTAGGCGGCCATGGTAGCGGTCTGCGCCGATGCACACAAAATGAGGCATGATTTTGCCGGAATGCTTGTCGTTCCTACATTTCCCACAGTAGTGTTATAATTAATTTTCCATCCTTCCAAGATTATATCATGTTCCGAACGATTATATAATTCAATATACTGCACTTCGGGTAAGCCATTCGAGGGGTCAGCCTTCGCCATAATTTCATTGAACACTATATCGCCGAACGCCGGCTCATAAGGCGGTGGTGGTGGCGGCGGTAGTTCCGCCTGCTCCCATTGCACCGACACCTCATCCCACCATAGCAACCGGTCGGCCGCAGCGGTGTAGGTATACCTCAACCCAAAATATTGCGCAGCGGTATAAGCGGCGTGTACCACCGGCCGCGCCACCGTATCCAATGCATCAAAATGGTTAGTGACGGCTGCACGAATTGTCCATTGTCCGTCATAAGTACGGGTTACTTCCACAGCGCCGGTGCCGGTGGTTTTAATATCTTTTTCCCAATTAATAGTTGTTTTGCCAATATTCGTAAACGTATTATTCCACACGGCATATAAACTCAATGTATCGTCGGTGTTGCTGCCCTGATTCACGCCAATCACATAGGCCTGGTAAGTGCCGCCGGAGCGCCATTCCGTGGCGGGTGCATTGGCCATAAGCACCACGCCCCATTTATTGCTGCCGCTCGGATTGTAACCATGTTTCAGCAAAAAACGCCAGGTAATGTTATTTTCCTGGGGATGAAGCTCCCGGAGCGGACGATAAATAATATCCGTAGCTGAAACTGTGTTGTTGAAAACATGTCTGAGCGACACAGTGCCCGACAAAGGATTATTGGCCGACAAGCCCCAGCGTTCTTCAGGACACTGTATCCATCCCGACAAACTGTCGGTTTCAAAATTGTCGGTAAATTGTGCACAAAGCACGGCTGGGTAAAATACCAGCATGAAAAGAGCGGCGAAAAGTGGTTTCATGTTAATCCGTTAAATAATTGTTTGAAAAGTGCTGCCCGGCAACATGGTTGTTGGTAATGTAGCGGATAAGGTAATAATTACCATACTCGCCATGAACAGTAAAAAACACGTACCATGTTGTGCGATTACGCCGGCAAGTAATATAATACATATTCTTTCCATATCTTGAGAAATATGGAGGTGCAGGTCTCCTGGGTCGAATATGGATGATTGATTGTATTTCATCCATCAACTTTAGTACATAGCTCCTGGATGTTTCATAATAATAAAAATATCCAAAAAGTACTAAATTAAATGTAAGATCTGCTAAAAAAGACCGTACGGTTTCATCGTACCTTACTACGTTCCCACTCATCAAATTTCTCTTTCAGCAAACGACATACTTCTCTCTTAAACTCTTCGGGAGTAAGGGCTGCGTCCCATTCTTTTTGTTCCTCAACAGTCATAGCGCGAGGTGAAATGGAATAACTTGCCGGAGCAGGAAATACTTGCTGACGGATTTGACTTTCGGGCGATGTGGCGATTTTTTTCATAAATCGGGCGGTTAATTTAATTACCACAAAGGTAAGGTTATTTTTTTAAACCACCAAATTTTTAATCACAAATTTATGCACGGATATTTCTTCCTGAAATCGGCGATTTGCTGTTGTAGTTGCGACAAAAACTGCCGGCTGTGTGCTGTTCCGGGATGTAATAAACGGTGGTTTTTCATCGCCACAATTTTTTCTACTTCCATCCTAATTTTTTTAGTGTCATCTGATAACACAGCTGCGGCAAAGCGTTCCCAAATATATTCCACCGCCTGCGGTGAAGGGTGCAGCATATCGTCGGCATAAAAACGATAGTCGCGTAATTCATCCATCATGATTTCGTAGGCCGGAAAATAATGTGCATTTTTATTTTGCCGTTGCATTTTTTCAATAGCCAGCAACAGTGTCGACTTGCTCAACTGATTGCCGTGCGCGCCGTCTTTCCAATGACGAATAGGGCTTACCGTAAATATCCATTGAACAGGCAACGAGGCAATCAATGGTTGCAACGCAGCGACCACCTCATCTACCGTGAGCAAGAAACGGTCAAATTGCACTGCCGGAATCTTATGACAATTGTTGACCACCTGTCCGCTTTCTCTATGACGATATACCCACGACGTGCCAAGGGTTACTATCATACACTCCGCCTGGCGCAAGGCTTCAGCGCCCTGCCGCAACTGTTCATTGGCCTGTTGTAAAAAAATATTTTTATCGGGATGCGAGAACCGGCTGTGATGAAAAAAAGTGGTGTACAAATCACCGCTTTGTATAACTTCATTTTCATTAAAAGCCTGTGCCGAGCGCAAGCGTTCAATACTTTGCGCTATTGATAGCGGATTATACACCGTGCCGAAAGGATTGACCCTTACCGGAAAACGGCGCTGCAACATAGCATTTCCAATATTCTCCGCAAAGCAGGAGCCCAGCAGCAACACCGGCGTTGTATAGGTCAGCTGTTGTGGAAAAGCAGGAATTGATACGGGTGTAGAAAAGTTCATATGTTTTATTCGTTAAATCCGTGTACTATGATTTGCTTTAATCTCGCCAAGCCGGCACGGCGCAACGGCGAACGGGCAAAGATACGATTAAAGTCCGGCTCGTCCAAGCGCCGCCAGTCGTCCGCCGTATACGACAAGATTTCGGGCAAGGCGTTCAATTCATCGTGTGTATGTGCGGGTGCGCTACTGTTCCACGGACAGGCTTTCTGACAACGATCACAGCCAAAAAGATAACCGTAAGTATCCATTTCAACCGGCGTTTTGCTTTCAATGGTTTGATAAGATACGCATTGGCGAGCATCAAGGAAGTGCGGACGGCACAGGGCACCGGTGGGACAAGCCGTCAAACAGTTGGTACAAGCGCCGCAACGTTCCCCTTCAAAAGGCGCATCATACGCCAGTTCCACATCGGTAATCAAACTTGCCAGAAAAGTAAAAGAACCGAATTCCGGCGAAATCAATAAATTATTTTTTCCTATCCAGCCCAATCCGGCACGTACCGCCCAAGCCTTTTCCAGCAGGGGCGCCGTGTCGGTAAATCCGCGGACAACAGCGGCCGGATAATACTGTTGGATAAAAGCGATTAAATACTGTAATTTTTCTTTTATAATTTCGTGATAATCATTACCATAAGCATAATACGCCACTTGCGGTAGCTGTTCCGGCTGCAACACTTGCGGCTTATAGGACATTATCATCATAACCACCGATTTAGCCCCTTCTAACAACAACCGCGGATTAGTCCGTTTGTCGATATTCCGCGACATATAGCCCATTTCCGCCTGCGCTCCGGCGTCTAACCACTGCTGCAAATGCTCAGCTTCAACGGGTAAGGCTTCCGCCCGTGCCACCCCGCAAGCGTCAAATCCCAAACGAAGTGCCTGTTGTTTTAATAATGAAGTGAAACTTTTCGGCATTTTTTTATGACGATTTCCTACAAATATACAAAAAAATCCCTACATTTGTGCTACAAAACCAAAAACAAATGAAAAAAATATTAGTAATCGGCGGACTCGGACAAATAGGTTCGGAATTAGTACCTGAATTTAATACACGTTACGGCAGCGACAATGTGATTGTGGCCGACGCTGTTGATGACAAAAACGGCATTGTAAAAGACAATGTGTTTGAAAAAATTGATGTGACCGATTTCACCTCCGTAGAAAATTCGGTGAAACGCCACAACATCGACACAATTATCAACCTTGCGGCCATCCTCTCGGCGAAGGGCGAACAGAACCCCGACCTGG
>DBDM01000190.1:7362-7505 GCA_002293585.1 Bacteroidales bacterium UBA932 | reverse complement strand
GGTGCTCTACAACGCGCCGCAGGAAACGATGTTGACGCCGAACACGATGTACGGCATTACGAAAGTAACCGGTGAAATGCTGGCCGATTATTACTTCAAAAAACACGGGCTTGATTTCCGCGGCATCCGTTATCCGGGTATCC
>DBDM01000190.1:0-7287 GCA_002293585.1 Bacteroidales bacterium UBA932 | reverse complement strand
TGTATATGCCCGACTGCGTGCGCGGCACCATTGAATTATTGGAAGCCGACCGCAGTAAGTTAAAGCACCACGGCAACTACAATTTGGGCGCCATGAGTTTCACGCCCGAAGATTTGGCCACTGAAATCCGCAAGCACATTCCCGAATTTGAAATCAACTACAAGCCCGATTTCCGCCGCGAGATCGCCAAGTACTGGCCGGCTTCTGTTGATGACTCTTCTGCCCGCGCCGAGTGGGGCTGGAAACCGCAATGGGACATGCCCGCCATGGTGGCCGATATGTTGAAAGAAATAGCGAAGAAGATATAGAACGCGGATGACGCGGATTGTGCGGATAAGCACGGATTTTATCTGCGTAAAGCGGCGCGTGCTATCAATTCTCTCCGCCAACGGTCAGTGACTTCACCAGCACCGTGGGCAATCCCTGCGATACAGGGGCGCTTTGCCCATCCTTACCGCAGGTCCATGCGCCATCGTCAATTTTGCAATTGTTGCCCACCATGGTAATATCGGCCAGGGCTTGCGGGCCATTGCCTATGATATTAATATCCTTGATGGGGCGCGTGAGCCGTCCGTTCTCAATGAGGTAGCCGGTCTTTACGAAAAACGTGAAATCGCCGGCGCCGATCTGTACCTGTCCGTTCGTGAAATTATCTACATACACGCCTTTTTTCACCGAGGCAATAATGTCGCTTTCCTGCATATTTCCGCTTTCCATATACGTTACCCGCATGCGCGGCATGGGCGCATAGCGGAACGACTGGCGGCGACCGTTGCCCGTGGGCGCCACGCCGTAATGTTGCGCACTGATGCGGTCGTGCAGGTAACTGGTGAGCACGCCGTTTTTCACAATATATGTTTTCTGCCCTTCCACCCCTTCGTCGTCTACATTAACCGCGCCGCGATTGAAAGCAATGGTGCCGTCATCAACTACGTTGATATGTTCGTTGCAAATTTGCTGTCCTAATTTATCTGAAAAAATAGAGGTATTTTTCCGGTTGAAGTCGGCCTCAAAAGCATGCCCTATCGCCTCGTGCAGCAGGATGCCGGACCCACCGGCCGCCATGACCACCGGCATCTCTCCCCCTTTGGGCTTTTCCGCTTCGAACATGATGGCCGTTTTACGCACCACCTCTTGTGATAACTGTTCCAACAGATCGTCCGTCAAAAACTCAAAGCCTTTTCGTTGCGCCAACGAGGCACTACCGTTCTCAATCTTTCCGTTCTGCTCCATGATACAAGTGACATTCAACACCGTCATCGGACGATAATCGGTGCAAAGCACACCTTCCGAATTACAAAATAAAATATACGATGTGCTGTCGGTAAGCGCCGCCCGCACCTTCGTCACCCGTTTGTCCAATGCAAATACACGGTCGTTCAACCTTTGCAGGAAGGGCATCTTCTCCCCTATCTCCACCTGTTCCCAGGGATGTTGCACAGAATAACGATTGGGAAAAACACGCGCTGTAAGATCAACAGGCGCCGTTGTTTTATTTTGCGAAGCGATGCAGGCGGCCGTGCGGGCGGCTTTCAGCATTTCTTCCAAGGTCACCTGCTCGGTGTAGGCATAGCCGGTCTGGTCGCCTGCCACCACGCGGATGCCCACGCCGTAGTCGATATCGGACGAGGCCTGATTAACGGCGCCGTCACGCAAGGCTAAGTAATTATGAAATGTATGTTCAAAGAAAATATCGGCATACCCGGCGCCTTTTTCCAGCGCGGCAGCCAACACTTTTTGTAAATCAAGGGTGGAAACCGAAAAGTGATTTAAACTATTAAGCATTAGAACTAAAAAACTTTTTACCGGCTTTTGTATGGTCAAAAATATAAAACCCCAGCCCGAGAGCGATGATTGTTAAGCACATAATAATTGCACCCATAATAATTACTGAACTTTTTACAAAGGTAAAGATTTTTTGTCTTTCACCAAAATATTTATAACTTTGTGATATAGTTGAAAATCATTTTACTAAGAAACAGAAACAATAGGTAAGAAATATCAAGATAAGCATTAGCTTTTATTTTGCGGCATCGGTTCGCATAAGGTTTTGTTTACTACACGATCTCGCATCAGGGTCGCGTCCTTGAAGTTGCGGGAGATGTTTTGTATGATATTGATGTAGTCATCCGTTCTGTCGTCTTTTTGATGGTGCAGAATTTATCGAAATCTCCATCTTACCCCTCAACAATATTAATATACCGCTCCATGGATTGTTTTACGGCGTTGGCCACCAATAAATAAAACGCTTCCCGATTGCCCTCTGTGTGGCTCTGCTCCAATGCGGCGTAGTAAGCCCGCTTTGCCTCATCATCGCCTTTCAGTGTGGTGAGGGTATAGCCGGTGGAAAGTAAATACAAGTTCATTAACAGCCGTGATGTTCTGCCGTTGCCGTCAATAAACGGATGTATTTTTACCAATTCATCATGCAGGTAAGCCGCTATTATCACCGGGTGCTCATTATTGTTTTTCATGGCTTGGTGTTCCCGGATAAATTGTTCCATTTGCGGAATAATCAAATAAGGCTGAGGCGGCGTATGTTTGCTGCCCACGATCATCACCGGCACGTTCCTGTATTTCCCCGCCTGCTCCTTGTTAATGCCATGCAAAATAATAGCGTGGATTTCTTTTATGGTACGCTCGTTTATTTCTATGTCGGCGCGTGCAATGTCTTTGATAAATTCAATGGCTTGCGTGTGGTTGATGGCTTCCAAATGTTCCGTCATGCTTTTACCGCTTATGGTAACCCCTTCGCTGACTACTAATGCCGTTTCCTGCAGCGTTAACGTATTACCCTCTATCCGGTTGCTTTCATAAGTATATTCTATTTCAAAAGCCGCCCTAATTTTATTTAACGCCTCAACAGGCAAGGGCCGTAGCGTTTGCAACCTGCCTTTAAGGCAGTCTATTTGTTGTAATACATTCCGTAGTGTTTCCATAGCTGTAACCCTTATGTTTATAATGAAATAACCAACTGAAAAGCTAACATTTAATTGTTGTTTCCGTTGGTTATTGTCAAAAGTACCTGGGACGGGAATCGAACCCGTACAGGCATCACTGCCCACAGGATTTTAAGTCCTGCGTGTCTACCTATTCCACCACCCAGGCAAGAACGTGTATAAAAAAAACCTCGTGGCTTTGACAGAGGTTTTTTAGAGCGGAAAACGAGGCTCGAACTCGCGACCCTCAGCTTGGGAAGNNTACCAACTGAGCTACTTCCGCAAATTGGGACGACAAAGGTACATATTTTTTTTAAATTTCCAAAAAAAATTTGGTACAACAAGAATAAATAACTGATTATCTGTACAATAATACAATGCATTAAATCTACAAAATCTCCTGCGCAATCACCGCGCAGGCCTCTGCGTCGGCCAGGGCATGGTGATGATTGGTAAGGTCGAAGCCACAATGCGCCGCCACCGTGGGCAGCCGGTGGTTGGGCAATAACTTGCCGAAGGCTTTCCGCGACGCCTTACAGGTACAATGAAAAACATAACCGGGATAAGGCATGTGATACAACTCATGCAGGGCTTTCAAGCAACCTTCGTCGAACAAACTATTGTGCGCCACCAGCGGCAGTCCGGTAATGTGCGGCGCAATGACCGCCCACACTTCGGGAAAGTCCGGCGCCGTGTCGGTGTCCTCGCGGGTCAGTCCGTGCACCTGCGTGTTCCAGTAGTTATACACATTAGGCCGCGGACGAATCAAGTGGTAAATTCTATCCGTTATCCTGCCTTCGCGCACGATCACCACTCCCACGCTACATGCGCTGTAGGGACTGGCATTGGCGGTTTCAAAGTCTATGGCGGCAAAGTCTTTCATATCATTTTTTACATCACTGCTTTTTTCGCTGCATCTAAAAAGGCGCGGATATCTTCTTCTGTCGTATCGAACGAGCACATCAGGCGAACCTCATCACGCTCCTCATTCCACACATAGAAAAAGTAGTCGGCGAGCAAAGTGTCAATAGCTTTACGGGGCATGGCGGCAAACACACCGTTGGCCTGCACGGGATAAGCTAATTTCACGCCGGGAAGTTTCGCCAATTCAGCACCCAGCAAAGCCGCCATACGGTTACTGTGCGCAGCCATTGTCTTCCATAAATCGTTGGACAAAAAAGCCTCGAACTGTGCCGACACAAAGCGCATTTTGGAATAGAGTTGCATGGCTTGCTTACGCACATACAGGGCATCGCGCGCCAGCTCAGGACGCAGGAAAACCACCACTTCACCCATCAGTAAACCGCACTTGGTGCCGCCGAACGAAAGGGCATCCACGCCGCAATCGGTGGTAAATTGTTTGAAAGGCATATTCAAGGCAGCGGCGGCATTGGATAAACGCGATCCGTCGATATGCAGGTACATATCATTCGCATGCGCCAGGTCCGCCAAGGCTTTAATTTCAGCAGGCGTATATAAGGTGCCGAGTTCCGTGCTTTGCGAAATAGAAATCACTTTCGGCTGTGAGTGGTGCTGGAAACCGAAAGCTTCAAAATGCTTTTTTACACTTTCAGGCGTTAACTTGCCGTCAACCGGTGGCACGGTAAGCAGTTTGCAACCCGTATGTTTCTCGGGAGCGCCGCATTCGTCGACATTAATGTGCGCCGTTTCCGCACAAATAATACCGTGGTGCGATTGGGTCATGGCTTGCAGGCACACCACGTTGGCGCCGGTACCGTTAAATACGGGGAAGGCCTCAGCCTGCGCGCCGAACAGGTTTTTGAACAGTTGTTGCAAACGTGCCGTGACCTTGTCGTCACCATAGGCCATGTCATGTTCAACATTAGCCGCTGCAAGGGCCTTCAGGATGTCGGGATGCACTCCCGAATGATTATCGCTTCCGAAACTTTTCATATATATACTTATGATAAAGAGGCGTAAAGGTAATAATTATTTCCCACAGAATTTGCAGATAAGTACAAAATTTCCCACAGATCTCACAGATTTACACAGATAAAAACATTTTTTTGTTTTTTTCTTGTCATTTTAAAAAAGCTTCTTATATTTGCTAAACAGTTTGACTGATTAATTAAATTGTTGTTTTTCAGTTTATTATAAATGTTAGACGCATTATAGCATGAAAATTCCAATATTGTTTTTCATAAGCATTAGTTTGCTGATCGCCCATTCTGCACAGGCGGCCGATACCCTCGACCTGATGCAGTGCCGTGCATTGGCCCGTGAAAATTATCCGCTGGCACAACAAAAAGGACTTTACGATCAATCGCTGGAACTCACGCTGAAAAGCCTGTCGACCGCTAGTTATTTTCCGAAATTCAATATCACCGGCGAAGCGTCCTACCAGTCGGATGTAACATCACTGCCCGGCAACCTGCCTTTCAATTTAGGCATAGAGCAACCGGCCAAAGACCAATACCGCGCTACCCTGGGCATACAGCAAACCATTTTCGACGGCAACCGCAGTCATTCCAACAAAACCGTGGAACGGCTCGGCACACAGGAGCAACAGCAAATGAACGAAGCCGACCTGCTGAATGTGGAGCAGCAAGTGATGCGGGTATATTTCAGCGGACTGCTGCAACAAAAAGCAAAGGAAAATCTATTACTGACCAAACAAACGCTGGAAGAACGCGTAAAACATGCCCGGTCGGCGCTAAACAACGGTATGGTGTTGCAACGCGACCTGAATTTATTGGAAGTGCAATTGCGCACCATCGAAAAACAAATCACCGAAGCCACGGTGAACCAACAAACCTGCGTGCAACTATTGTCGCTGCTCACCGGCGTGGCATTCAATGAAAACAGCGCCTTCAAGATTCCGGATGTAATTCCCATCCCCGACCACGAACTTGATAACCTGCGCCCCGAAATGCAGGCGTTTAACACCCGGATCAACCGGCTGGAGGCCAACAAAAGCGTGCTGAACACCCAACTCACGCCCACGGTACAGGCTTACGGAACACTCGGCTACGGCCGCCCGGGTCTCAATATGCTATCCAATAATTTCGATCCTTATTATGTAGTCGGCCTTCGCCTGAACTGGACGCCATGGGACGGTAATCTTATTCACAAACAGAAGAAAAATTTAGACGTACAGGCCAGGATCATGGCGAATCAACGATCGGCCTACGACATCAGTGTGCGCACGCAGGCACGGCAGCAACGCGCCGACATTCGCAAGCAGGAAGCCTTGCTGAAACAGGACATGGAAATTGTAGCACTGCGTACAACCATAGTCAGGGAAAGCGCCTCGCAATTAGACAATGGTGTAATCACCACCGGCGACTACATTGCCGACCTCAACGCCGAAATGCAGGCGCGCATCAATGCCGACATTACCAAGATACAAATCATTAAAGCCCGCTTAGACTACCTGATTACATTAGGTCAACCTTATTCAAAATAATAAATCCGTCAATCATGAAACCATATCTTCCCCTCACCATTTTACTGCTCACTGCTGTTTCCTGCAATAACAACAGCAAGCAGGCCGACGCTTACGGCAATTTCGAAGCACGCGAGATCATCGTGTCGGCGCAAGGCAACGGACAAATAATGCAGCTTGATATCGAAGAAGGCCGTAGCCTCAAAACGGGTGATGTTGCCGGCGTTATTGATACCAGTACCCTACACCTCAATAAAAAACAACTTGCTGCCCAATATGCCGCCACACAAGCGCAATTTGCTATTTTGAAAGCGCAGGCAGAAGTGCAAGAGCAACAAATTACCAACCTCAACAAAGATCTTGCACGCGTAGGCAACATGATGAAAGACGGCGCTGCCACACAAAAACAACTCGATGATGTGCAGGGCGCTATTGATATGGCGAAAAAACAGATCAAGGCTATTGAAAGTCAGAAGTCGGCGCTCCGTGAGCAATTGCAAGCCGTCAACGCACAAATAGCACAAATTGACAATAGCATTTCCAAATGTGTCATCACCAGTCCGCAAAACGGCACAGTGCTGGTGAAATATGCCGAAGCCGGCGAAGTGACTACCCTTGGCCGTCCCATTTTTAAAATAGGCGACGTGAATGAAATGAAACTGAAAGCCTACGTGAGCGAAACGCAACTGGCCGGCATTCAACTGGGACAAAAAGTAACGGTTTCTTTTGATGTAGACAAAGGGGAAATGAGCAATACGGAAGGGGAAATTATCTGGATATCCGACAAGGCGGAATTTACGCCGAAAATTATCCAGACGCGCGAGGAGCGGGTCAACTTAGTGTATGCCGTAAAGATATTGGTGCACAACGACGGCAGCATCAAAATCGGCATGCCCGGCGAAGTGAAGTTCAATTAACAGCATATAGAACGCGGATGACGCA
>DBDM01000158.1:2485-3099 GCA_002293585.1 Bacteroidales bacterium UBA932 | reverse complement strand
CCGTGCCGGTACCGAAACCGCTTACAGCTATGGAGATGTCGCAGATGGAGATTATATGTGGTGTAATTTCAACAACAGTGGCCAAATACATAAAGTGGGCGAAAAGCTGCCCAACGCATGGGGGCTGTACGATATGCACGGCAATGTGTTGGAGTGGTGTCTGGATCAATGGGATAATAGCGATAATTACCAAATGGCCGACACAGAGGCTACGGCCATATCCGATCCCCTTGTCACTACCGGCTCCACCCGGGTGCTGCGCGGCGGCGCGTGGTTATATGGTGCCGCTGGATGCCGCTCAGCCGTTCGTACCAGCTACGGCCAGCACGGTGGCACCGACGACATCGGTTTCCGCGTGGTCTTCCCTTAGTTTACCCCTGAGCCGCCGAGCCTGCCGGAGAGCGAAGCGNNGCAGCTATATTGTAATTTTATTAGCTAAACAACATTTAACGCATCAGCAAAAGATACAATCAGGAAGAAAATTGGTATCTTTGCCGCATGGCTAAGCGTGAAAAAGCAAATATTGATATTAAAAACAAACGGGCCTCGTTCGACTACGAGCTGTTGGAAACCTTTACGGCGGGCATTGTCCTTACCGGCACGGAAATCAAATC
>DBDM01000158.1:2225-2459 GCA_002293585.1 Bacteroidales bacterium UBA932 | reverse complement strand
AAAAATATGCACATTGCCGAATATTGGTGGGGAAGTTTTTCCAATCACGACCCGCGCCGCGACCGGAAATTGTTGCTCACGCGCAAGGAATTAAATAAACTCTTACGGCGAAATAAAGAAAAGGGGCTGACCATTGTGGCCTCGCGGATGTTTATCAATGACGGCGGCTATGCTAAATTAGTGATCGCTTTGGCGCGCGGCAAAAAAGAATACGACAAGCGCGAAAGCATTAAG
>DBDM01000158.1:0-2103 GCA_002293585.1 Bacteroidales bacterium UBA932 | reverse complement strand
CTCATCACTCATCACTCATCACTTGCTTTTGACTTATTAACCATCCTCGGCCCCACAGCGGTGGGAAAAACCGCAGTAGCAGCTCATGTGTGCGCACACATTGGCGGCGAAATCATCTCGGCCGACTCCCGGCAGGTCTACCGTGGCATGGATATCGGCACCGGCAAGGATTTGGCCGATTATGTGGTCAACGGACAAGCCATCCCTTACCACCTGATCGATATTGTCGACGCCGGCGAAAAATATAATATTTCCCTTTATCAGCAAGATTTTGCCGCGGCGTATAATGATATTCGCCGCCGCGGAAAATTCCCCGTGCTTTGCGGCGGCTCCGGTTTATACATCGACGCAGTGGTGAGCGGTTACACCTTGACGCCCGGACAAAAATCAACTTCCGCAGCATCTTCCATCAATAATTTGTACGTGGGGCTGGACATTTCGCGCGAACTGCGGCGCGAGCGCATCACCGCCCGCCTGCACCAACGCCTGCAGGAAGGCATGGTGGATGAGGCGCGTACATTGCTGGCGCAGGGCCTTACCATTGATGATATGTTATATTATGGACTGGAATATAAATTCTTAGCCTTATATCTCACCGGAAAATATACTTATGAAGAAATGACGGAACACCTGAATGCGGCCATTCACCAATTCGCCAAGCGGCAAATGACCTGGTTCCGCAGCATGGAGCGCAAAGGAGCGAAAATTCACTGGATAGACGCCACCTTACCACCGGAAGAAAAAGTAACGCTTATATCCACCATGATAGCCCCATTCCGGCAATAATTCCATGAATTTGCGTATTAGCTTGCAAAGCTAAACAAAAATCTGTATATTTGCATGTTGTCAACGCTATTTTTAAGATAAACCAGGAAATAAAATATAAAATATGTCTCTTTCATCTGTCAGCATCAATCGTCCGGTATTAGCTACTGTGATGAATATCATTTTGTTGATATTAGGCGCCATCGGATTTACTTATTTGGGGATACGCGATTATCCCAGTGTCGACCCGTCGATTGTTACGGTGAGTACCAATTTTCCGGGTGCTAATGCCGATGTGATTGAAACACAAATTACCGAGCCCCTGGAATCGGCCATCAACGGCATTCCCGGCATCCGCTCCATTTCCAGCGTCAGCCGCGACGGTTCCAGCCGTATCACGGTAGAGTTTAACCTTGAAGTGGAAATGGAAACGGCTGCCAACGACGTGCGCGACAAGGTGTCGGGCTCCCTGCGCCGCCTTCCGCAGGACGTTGACCCGCCAGTAGTGGAAAAAGCCGATGCCGATGCCAATCCTATTTTCGGTATTTCGTTGTATAGCGACCGCCGTTCCTTAATCGACCTGAGTGATTATGCTGAAATTAATTTCAAAGAACGCTTGCAAACCATATCGGGCGTGAGTAGCGTGGGTATCTGGGGTTCGAAAAAAATGGCCATTCGCCTGAAAATGGATCCGGCGCGCTTGGCCGCGTATGCGCTTACACCGCTGGATGTGCGCAATGCCATTACCCGCGAAAATGTGGAACTGCCGTCGGGACGTATCGAAGGCGACAATACGGAACTGTCTGTCCGCACCTTCGGACGCCTTCGTACCATCGACGATTTTAACAACCTCGTGATCTATCAGGACGGAGAACGCATCGTACGTTTCAACGATGTGGGGAAAGCAGAAATTGAACCCGAAAATGTACGCGCCATATTAAAAGTGAATGGCATTCCTTCGGTGAGTTGTAACCTGATCCCGCAGCCCGGCGCCAATTATATCGATATAGTCGACCGCGCCAAAGTGGTGGTGGAAGAATTGAAAAAAGACCTGCCGGCAGATATTTTGGTGGAAACTACCTTTGATAATACGGTGTTTATCCGCCAGTCCCTGGATGAGGTAAAGACAACTATTTTCGAGGCCTTCGCCCTGGTGGTGCTCATCATTTTTCTCTTCCTCCGCAACTGGCGCACGACGTTAATTCCCGTGCTGGCTATTCCTATTTCACTCATCGGCGCCTTCTTTGTAATGTACCTTGCAGGCTTCAGTATTAATATCCTCACCCTGTTCGCCATTGTGTTGTCCATCGGGCTGGTGGTGGACGATGCCATTGTGGT
>DBDM01000198.1:12866-15676 GCA_002293585.1 Bacteroidales bacterium UBA932 | reverse complement strand
CACGCCGAAAGGGGAGAGCGATCCTTCACCCGAAGAAAAATTGTTGCGTGCTATTTTCGGTGATAAGGCCGGCGATGTGAAAGACGCTTCATTGAAAGCATCACCTTCACTCTACGGTACTATTATCGACCGCCGCCTGTTCTCCCGTGTTATGAAAGAAAGCGGTAAGAAAGGTAAGCAACAAGGCAAAGTACAAATGCAAAAAGTAGATGAAGACTTTGAAAAGAAAGTTCATGTACTGAAAGATATTTTAGTGGATAAATTGGTAAAACTCCTTGAAGGGAAGCCCGCACAAAGTGTGACCGACCTTTATGGTGTGGAAGTGATAGGCAGGGGTGTGAAGTTCACAGCCCGCGTGCTGACCAATGTCGACTATGAGAATGTAAATCCTAACAAGTGGACGTCCGATAAGGAAGCCAATGCTATGGTGAAGCTGATCATCAACAATTACCTGATCAAATATAAGGAATTGGATGCCGAAGTGAAACGTATAAAATATAATATTACTATCGGTGACGAGCTTCCCAACGGTATTATCCAATTGGCCAAAGTGTACGTGGCGAAGAAACGTAAGATCAAAGTGGGTGACAAGATGGCCGGCCGCCACGGTAACAAAGGTATTGTGGCGAAGGTGGTGCGCGACGAAGATATGCCCTTCCTTGAAGACGGTTCTATCGTTGACATTGTGCTGAATCCTCTGGGTGTGCCTTCGCGTATGAACCTCGGACAGATTTATGAAACCGTATTGGGATGGGCAGGTAAAGAGCTTGGCACTAAGTTCAGCACGCCTATTTTCGACGGCGCTACTTTGGATGAAATTACCGAACATACCGAAAAAGCAGGTATTCCCAAGTATGGTAAAACTTATTTGCGCGACGGCGGCACCGGTGAAATGTTTGACCAGCCGGCCACCGTGGGTATTATTTATATGCTGAAACTCGGACACATGGTGGACGACAAGATGCATGCCCGTTCGATCGGACCTTACTCACTCATTACCCAACAACCCCTTGGCGGTAAAGCCCAGTTCGGGGGACAACGTTTTGGGGAAATGGAAGTTTGGGCGCTCGAAGCATTCGGCGCAGCGAATATTCTGCAGGAAATCCTGACGGTGAAATCCGATGATGTGACAGGACGTTCACGCGCTTATGAATCTATTGTGAAAGGTGAACCTATGCCGCAATCCGGTATACCCGAAGCCTTGAATGTGATTCTGCACGAACTCCGCGGCCTTGGCCTCAGTCTCCGCATGGAATAATAATTTGTAACTTGTAACTATAATATGATACAGAAAAAAGTAAGTAAGCAGAAAACCAACTTTAACAAGATCACCATCAGCTTGTCGTCGCCCGAAGAAATTTTGGAGCACTCAAGCGGGGAAGTGTTAAAGCCGGAGACAATTAATTACCGTACTTATAAGCCTGAGCGCGACGGTTTGTTCTGNNTATGAATGCCATTGCGGTAAATACAAACGTATCCGTTACCGCGGCATTGTGTGCGACCGTTGTGGGGTGGAAGTTACCGAGAAAAAAGTGCGTCGTGAACGTACCGGCCATATTTCGCTGGTAGTGCCGGTGGCCCATATTTGGTATTTCCGTTCTACGCCTAATAAAATTGCGTATCTCTTGGGTATTCCTTCGAAAAAACTCGAAGCGATTATTTATTATGAGCGTTACGTAGTGGTGCAACCGGGTATCAAAGCGGCCGAAGGGATTAAGGAATATGATTTTCTTACGGAAGATGAATACCTGCAAATCGTGGAGAGCCTGCCGAAAGATAACCAGTTGCTCGATGACGATGACGTAAATAAATTTATTGCAGGCATGGGCGCCGAAGCCATCGACATGATGTTGAAGCGCATTAACCTCGACGACTTGTCCTACGACCTGCGTCATAAAGCCGATGCGGAAACTTCGCAACAGCGCCGCGCTGAAGCGTTGAAGCGTCTGAATGTGGTAGAGGCCTTCCGTGAATCGAAGAATATTAATAAACCGGAATGGATGATCATGAAAGCTATTCCGGTAATTCCGCCCGAATTGCGCCCGCTGGTGCCTTTGGATGGCGGCCGTTTTGCTACGTCTGATTTGAACGACCTTTACCGTCGTGTCATCATTCGCAACAACCGCCTGAAACGTCTGATTGAAATCAAAGCGCCGGAAGTGATCTTGCGTAACGAAAAACGTATGTTGCAGGAAGCTGTAGACTCGTTGTTCGACAACTCACGCAAGTCCAATGCGGTGAAAACCGAAGCCAACCGCGCCCTGAAATCGCTTTCAGATAGCTTGAAGGGTAAGCAGGGACGCTTCCGCCAGAACTTGCTCGGTAAGCGTGTGGACTATTCCGCCCGTTCGGTAATCGTCGTTGGCCCCGAGCTCAAAATGCACGAGTGTGGTTTGCCTAAGGACATGGCGGCGGAATTGTATAAACCATTTGTTATTCGTAAGCTGATTGAACGCGGTATCGTGAAAACCGTGAAATCAGCCAAAAAGATAGTAGATCGTAAGGATCCCGTGATTTTCGATATTCTCGAAAACGTGATGAAAGGACATCCGGTGTTGTTGAACCGTGCGCCGACCCTTCACCGTCTCGGTATTCAGGCCTTCCAGCCCAAGCTGATCGAAGGTAAGGCTATACAGCTGCATCCGCTGTCGTGTACGGCATTCAACGCCGACTTTGACGGTGACCAAATGGCGGTGCACTTACCCTTAGGTAATGCCGCTATCCTTGAAGCACAGCTGTTGATGCTGGGCGCCCATAACATTTTGAACCCTGCCAACGGAGCGCCTATTACGGTGCCTTCGCAGGACATG
>DBDM01000198.1:0-12850 GCA_002293585.1 Bacteroidales bacterium UBA932 | reverse complement strand
TCTAAGGCCCGCAAAGGCGCGAAAGGAGACGGTCGTATTTTCTATGGCCCTGAAGAGGTGATTATCGCATACAATGAAAAAGCGGTGGATCTTCATGCCATTATTAAAGTGCGTATTCCTGTAACGCAGGCCGACGGTTCCGTGAATAATGAACTGATTGAAACGACTGTCGGTCGTGTGATGTTCAATCAGCACGTTCCCGAAGAAGCCGGCTATATCAANNATCGGCAGTGTATTGAAATCGGGCGGTATTGCTACCACGGCGAAATTCCTTGATGATATTAAAGACCTCGGTTACCAAATGGCGTTCCGCGGCGGTTTGTCGTTCAACCTTGATGACGTGATCGTGCCGAAGGAAAAAGAATCTTTGGTGGAAAAAGGTTACAAGGAAGTGGAAGAAGTGATGAACAACTACAACATGGGNNTACAACCAGATTATTGACATTTGGACACATACCAACGCCAACCTTACTCAAACGGTGATGAAACAGTTGTCGGCCGACAAACAGGGTTTCAATTCCGTGTACATGATGTTGGACTCCGGCGCCCGTGGTTCTAAAGAACAGATCCGTCAGTTGTCCGGTATGCGTGGTTTGATGGNNGCCGAAGGAGGTCAGGTCATCGAAAACCCGATTTTGTCGAACTTCAAGGAGGGGCTGTCGGTGTTGGAGTACTTCATCTCGACCCACGGTGCACGTAAAGGTTTGGCCGATACGGCTTTGAAAACGGCTGATGCCGGTTATCTTACCCGCCGTCTCGTTGACGTGTCGCAAGATGTGATCATCAACGAAGAAGACTGCGGAACTTTGCGTGGCTTGGTGGCTTCGGCGATCAAGAATAAAGACGAAGTGGTGGAATCACTCTATGAACGTATCCTCGGGCGCACCAGCGTGCATGATGTTTATCATCCGCTTACGGGCGAGTTGATCGTACCTGCCGGTGGTGAGTTTACGGAAGACGTGGCTAGAGTCATTGAAGAGTCACCTATTGAACAGGTGGAAATCCGTTCGGTGTTGACTTGTGAATCGAAAAAAGGCGTATGCGCCAAATGTTATGGCCGTAACTTAGCCAGCGGTCGCATGATTCAACAGGGAGAAGCTGTGGGGGTAATTGCCGCCCAGTCTATCGGTGAACCGGGTACACAGTTGACCCTGCGTACTTTCCACGTCGGTGGTACCGCTTCAAGTATCGCTGCCGACAGCAAGGTGGAAGCCCGTTATGACGGTCGCCTGGAAATTGAAGAACTGCGTACGGTGCAGAGTGTGGATAAGGATGGAGTGGAAATAGATATTGTGATCGGACGTTTGGGAGAAATGCGCATCGTGGATAACAATACAGGCATTACACTTTATCAACATGCGGTGCCTTATGGTGCGCAATTGTATAAGCAAAACGGCGACAACGTGAAGAAAGGCGATCTCATTTGCGAATGGGATCCTTACAATGCGGTGATTATTTCGGAATTTGCCGGTAAGATTGCGTTTGAAAGCGTAATTGACGGTCTTACTTTCCGTGAAGAAGCCGATGAAACCACCGGTTACCGTGAAAAAGTGATCATTGAATCACGCGATAAATCACGTAACCCGACGGTGCGTATTCTTGATAGCAAAGGCAATGAAATTAAGCAATACAACTTGCCTGTGGGTGCACACATCGTAGTGGAAGAAGGAGAGAAAGTGATTGCCGGACAGATTCTGGTGAAGATACCCCGCGCTGTTGGTAAGTCGGGCGACATCACCGGTGGTCTGCCCCGTGTTACGGAGCTTTTCGAAGCGCGTAACCCGAGCAACCCCGCCATCGTATCCGAAATCGACGGTGAAGTGATCATGGGTAAAATTAAACGCGGTAACCGCGAAATTGCCGTACGTTCTAAACTTGGCGACGAGAAGAAGTACTTAGTTCCCCTGTCGAAACAAATTCTCGTGCAGGAAAACGACTACGTGCGTGCCGGAACTCCGCTGTCCGACGGTGCTATTACCCCCTTGGATATCCTGACCATTCAGGGCCCTATCAAGGTGCAGGAATACATCGTGAACGAAGTGCAGGAAGTGTACCGTATGCAAGGAGTGAAAATTAATGATAAACACTTTGAAGTGATCGTTCGTCAAATGATGCGCAAAGTGGAAATTGTTGATCCGGGTGATACTCGCTTCCTCGCTGAGCAGTTGGTGGATAAGTGGGAATTTATGCAGGAAAACGACTTTATCTATGATAAAAAGGTAGTGGTAGACTCGGGAGACTCACAAACGCTAAAAGCCGGCCAAATTGTTACGGCTCGTAAGTTGCGCGACGAAAATTCACAGCTTACCCGTAAAGATATGAAGCCTGTTGAAGCCCGCGAGGCTTTGCCTGCTACTTCAAGCCAGGTGTTGCAGGGTATTACCCGCGCTGCATTGCGTACCAATAGTTTCATGAGCGCTGCTTCCTTCCAGGAAACAACTAAGGTGTTGAGTGAAGCTGCTATCCATGGTAAGGAAGACTTCCTGGAGGGCCTGAAGGAAAACGTGATCTGCGGACACTTGATCCCTGCCGGTACCGGTATGCGTTATATTGACAAGATTATTGTTGCTTCTATGGAGGATTACCAACGTATGGCGGAAAGTAAACGCAAGAAAGAGGTCAAACAGGAAGAGGCAGTAGAAAAGTGATATTGTAATAAGTAACTGATAAAAAATACCTTATCGATTAGATGCAAAGAGTAAAGTCGGAAGAGATAGATTTTCCGGCTTTCTTTTTTGCAGAAGCAAAAATTAAATGTTAAATTTGCTGTATAGCAACCACCGGGGTATGAGATGTAGATTTTTAATAGCGCTTCTCAGTGTTTTGTTTTTGTGTAGAATACTGAGCGCTCAAGAAGCAGGATTATTTGTGGGCACAAAATTGCGCCCACCCTTTTCTCCATATATTCGTGAGTATGTAGTTTTATCGGATGATTTTTTGAACGTACAATTAAAAAATACAGGAACGGAAACATGGAAAGTTACACTTCGGATGACGTTGGAAAATACCAAGGGAGTGCAATTGGAAACAAAGCCCGGCACGAATTTAGCCACTTATATTATTATGCCCGGCAAAGAAGTATTATTCACCGGCCCTATGCTGAAAAATTATTTTGAACCTGAAAATTTATTGTTTAAAGGTTTATCGGCGGCAGAATACAGCAATGGCCCGTTGCCCAACGGTCTGTACACGTTGCGTTATGACGCTTACGATGCCGATACCGGCAAGCTTTTAGCTACGGGAAAGTCGATACAGGTATGGCTGGTATTGAGTAAAGCGCCATCAATTATTTTCCCCGAAAACAATGATGAACTTTATCTCGGTGAAANNGTTTCTTTTTCGAATGGTTGGGACGTCATGAGAAGGTAACCGAAGTGCCGCGTGTAGATTATGAATTTCGGATAGTAGAGATTCCGCACTCGTTCACCGGACAGGCAGCCTCAATATTTCACACACTTCCGGCAGTTTATGAACGAACACTTACTTCAACGTCGCTCATGATAGATTTTTCGCGAAGTTCTATGAAATGGGGGCACCGTTACGCTTTTCGTATAAAAGCGAAAGTCATGTCCGGAAAAAATGAGTTGAAGCTCTTTGAAAATGATGGTTATTCATCGGTTTTCGAGTTTACCTATAAAGCGGTATGTCCCACACCGGCCGTTTCGTCTATTAACTTCCCGGGGGTTCATACTGCGGAAATTAAATGGAATAGCGTGCCGGATGCCCGTTATACTTTTCTGATCCGCGATGTACAATCGACCAATTGGGAACGCAAAGACCTTTCGCAGCCTTATCTAAGGCTTTCGACACTGGACTATGAAAAGACGTATGAGTACAAGATCCGGGCATATTGTAAATCATACCCCGGCTCTTACTCCAGAACGTATACGCTTACATTGCCTTCCGACAAAAAACCGGTGATGTATCATAGTCGTATTCATTTGACGGAAAATGCAACGATCCGTTATAATCATTCGGATACTACGGTAACAATTTTCGACAGGGTAGCTAACGATAGTATTAGGGTAGATGTGCGTGAAACTGTGAAACGCAATATCCCGGTGTCAATTGTGGACGATGAAGGCAATTTGTATACGCTTACGCCTAAACGCTTAAAATAACCGGTTGATGGATTTTATGTTGACATCAGCCTATCAGCCCACCGGCGACCAGCCGGAGGCGATTGCTGCGTTGACAAGTGCGTTGAAAAAAGGCATGCCGGCTTCCACCTTGCTGGGGGTGACAGGCTCCGGAAAAACATTTACCATGGCTAATGTGATTTCCCAATCAGGGCGGCCTGCCCTGGTATTAAGCCATAATAAAACATTGGCGGCGCAGTTATACGGTGAATTTAAGGCGTTTTTCCCCAACAATGCGGTGGAATATTTTGTGTCGTACTACGATTATTATCAGCCGGAAGCTTACCTGCCAACGACGGATACGTACATCGAGAAAGATTTGAGCATTAACGATGAGATCGAAAAGTTACGTTTGAGCGCTACTTCTTCTTTACTGTCGGGACGCCGCGACGTGATTGTGGTATCAAGTGTGTCGTGCCTCTATGGTATCGGCAATCCGGAGGATTTTTCGGCCAATACGATTATATTGAAAAGAGGACAACTGCTTTCGCGTAACAAGTTTTTGTATACTTTGGTGGATGCTTTGTATTCGCGCAATGAGGTGGAATTTAATCGCGGAACGTTCCGCGTGAAAGGCGATACGGTAGATGTTTACTTAGCCTACGGTGATTTTGCGTACCGCATTGTGTTTTGGGGCGATGAAATAGAATCAATAGAAATTTTTGAACCTGTTGGCGGACGTACGATCGACCATCCGGAAGAAGTTCATATCTATCCGGCCAATCTTTTTGTTACGACTAAAGACCGCATGAACAATGCGATTAAGCAGATACAGGACGATATGCTGAGGCGGTATAATTATTTTACGGAAATAGGAAAACCGCAGGAGGCGAAACGCTTGAAATCGCGTGTGGAGTATGATTTGGAAATGATTAAAGAATTGGGCTATTGTCCCGGCATTGAAAACTATTCGCGTTATTTCGACGGGCGTCCTGCCGGATCGCGGCCTTTCTGCCTGCTCGATTATTTCCCGCAGGATTTTATTACCTTTATTGATGAAAGCCATGTAACGGTGTCGCAGATACACGCCATGTACGGCGGCGACCGTTCACGCAAACAGACATTGATAGATTACGGTTTCCGTTTGCCGGCCGCCGCCGATAACCGTCCCTTGAAATTCGATGAGTTTGAAGCTTTGGTGGGGCAGACAATTTATGTGAGCGCCACACCGGCCGATTATGAGTTGAAGAAGAGTGAAGGCGTGGTGATAGAACAGTTGGTGCGTCCCACCGGCCTGTTGGATCCGGTGATAGAAGTGCGTCCCACTACCAATCAAATTGATGATTTGGTAGAAGAAATTAACCAACGTGCGGTGCGTGATGAGCGCGTGTTGGTGACTACGTTGACCAAACGCATGGCGGAGGAATTAAGCAAATATTTTGACCGTATAGAAATTCGTTGCCGCTATATCCACTCCGACGTGGAAACGCTGGAACGCATACAGATATTGGAAGACCTGCAACGTGGCCTGTTTGATGTGTTGATAGGTGTGAACCTGTTGCGTGAAGGACTTGACCTGCCGCAGGTGTCGCTGGTCGCCATTCTGGATGCCGACAAGGAAGGTTTCCTGCGTTCGGCGCGGGCGCTGACGCAAACTGCCGGCCGTGCCGCCCGCAACCTGAATGGTAAGGTCATCATGTATGCCGACACGGTAACGTATTCCATGCAGCAAACTATAGATGAAACTGCCCGTCGCCGTGAAAAGCAGATGTGTTATAACAAAGAACACGGTATTACGCCGCAACAAGTAATGAAGAGTAATCGTGCTATCCTGGGCGGCGAAAACATTCAATCCGGTGTAAGTTACGGAGCCTATGATGAGTCATTGCCTATGGCTGCCGATCCCGTATTACAGCACATGGATGCGGCGCAATTGGATAAGGCGATTGATTATGCCCGCAAACGGATGGAGCAAGCGGCCAAAGAATTGGATTTTGCTACCGCCGCTTGTTTCCGTGATGAGATGTATAATTTAGAGAAGCAACGGGGGAAAATCTAAACAATCATTACCTGTAAAAGATAAATACCGGCACCGGCCAAATAACCGATGAGCGCCAGCCAGCTTACATTTTTCAGATACCATATAAAGTCAATACGCTCCAAACCCATAGCGGCTACCCCTGCGGCCGAACCGATAATCAGGATGGAGCCGCCGGTTCCGGCACAGTAGGCTAAGAAATTCCAAAAAGCATGGTCGATCGGAAAATCATACATAACTTGAGCCGCCGCCACTAAGGGAATGTTATCCACAATAGACGATAATATGCCGATGGATAACACAATGAGATTACTATTGCGGATCGTTTCATCGAGCCACAGCGCCATTTTATCCAATGTACCTATTTGACTCAGGGCGTTTATACAAAGCAAGATCCCAAGGAAGAAAAATACACTCGACATATCAATGCGGTGTATGGCATTCGTCATACTAAAGCGTTGTCGATCGTCACTTTTACGGATGTGTCCCACGTGTTCGGTGTAGATCCACAACAGGCTTAAACCGAATAAAATCCCCATGAAAGGAGGGAGGTGGGTGAAACTTTTGAATACCGGCACAAAAAGCAGGGAACTTAAACCCAGGAAGAATACCGTGTGGCGTTCCACCGGTCGTAAAGGAAGTGCATGTACACTGGATTCCTTGATGGGGACATTCACTTCTCCTTTGGCCGTAAGGGTAAGTATCGTTAAAGGCACCAACAGGCAAGCCAGGCTGGGAATAAAGAGGTTTATCATGATCGGCATTACTGAAAGCTGTCCGCCGATCCACAACATGGTCGTAGTAAGGTCGCCAATGGGCGTCCATGCTCCGCCTGCATTGGCCGCTATGACCACCATCCCTGCCATCATTAAGCGAGGCCGGCGTTCTGCTACTAATTTGTGTAACAGCGATACCATTACAATGGTAGTGGTGAGATTATCAAGCACAGCCGACAGAAAGAAGGTGAGCAGGCTGACTATCCACAGCAGTTTGCGTTTATCGGTAGTGTGGATTCTGTCGGTAATAATACGGAACCCGTCGTACATATCAATGGTTTCCACAATGCACATGGCGCCCAGCAGGAAGAGGATAATGCTGATCGTCTCGCTCAAGTTTTCCATCAGGGCGTGGTTCACCGTTTCCGCCCCTGAACACAGGGCATACAACGTCCAGCAGATGATGCAGGTTAATATGGCGGAGGCGGCTTTATTGACTTTTAGCGGATGTTCCAGTGCAATGGCGGTGTAACCTAATAGAAATACAAGTACGATAATGAGTTCCATGATTGGAGAAATAAAAATTGCCGCAAAGGTAGACAATTTCTTAAATAGGATGCAGCCCAGAGCGTTAAATGTTTAAATATTTATGCCCAAAAAGGAGTAAAATGATGATCACTAAGGAGGGACGCATGTTGATAACTTTAATTTCTTTTACCGTTTAGCATCTGCCTTAGGCCGTTCAGTTGAATTAATACCAATCTAACGAAGCTTTCTATAGATAATTATAGCGACGCCGATAGCTAATATAAGCAAGATGTAGAATACGTACTGTCGGTAAAGAGAAAAATGATCCAAGGCTTCCCGTAGCGCAAAAGAAAAACCCGCTGTTTTTCAGCGGGTTTCGATTGATTTTGTGACCTCGACAGGATTCAAACCTGTAACCTTCTGATCCGTAGTCAGATGCTCTATTCAGTTGAGCTACGAAGCCATATCAAGTCAGGCTTTACGCCTGATTGTTTGCCGCCTCAGTTACGAGGTTGCGTTTTTTCTCTTTAATGCGCGCTTTCTTACCGGTCAATTCACGGAGGTAGAAAATGCGTGCGCGACGAACTTTACCGCTTTTGTTCAATTCAATGCTTTCAATGAAAGGCGAGTTAACAGGGAAAATACGTTCAACACCTACTTCGTTCGACATCTTGCGAACAGTGAAAGTTTGGGTAGCACCCGTACCTTTACGTTGGATGCAAACGCCACGGAACTTCTGTAAACGTTCTTTATTTTCCTCTTTAATACGATAGGTAACTGTTATCGTATCGCCTGCTTTGAACTCGGGGAAAGCCGCTTTGGCTTCTCCGGCAAAGGCTTGTTCTGCTATCTTAATTAAGTCCATCTTTTTTTCGTTTCGGGCTGCAAATATAGTGCTTTTTTATGAATCTGCAAAATTTTTTCACTATTGAGCCATTAAACGTTCGCCGGCATCATACACAATGGCTTTGTACCAATACTCAGGATATTCGGGCTGAGCCGGAAAAGCCGGAAGGCCATAGGGATTGCGTTGAAACTCACCTTTATCGGTTTCTTTTTTAATATTCCCATCTATGTACTTAACAAAGAGATAATTGTCTAATTTCTTCCATTTGGCCACTAATTCGCCGGCAGTTTTTACCGAATAGTCGGTCAGCACTTTAACGGCATCTTTAGTCTTTTTCTTATTATAAAGGGCCAGGGCTTTTTGATCGGTTTCTTTTACTTTTTCTGCCTGCGATTTTTCCCATTCTTGTTGTACTTTAATAATTTCACCACCCACAAGGTCGTAACGCAGGTAGGCTTGTTGGGTCACCCGCGAGAACGTCCAGAACGCAGCGGTTTCGGAATAGGTGAGCAGGTCGCCGTTGCCTTGTTTGTAGGCTTCGGGAACGGCCGTGCTGCTGCAATAAATGGGTGTAAGGCAGGAAGTAGCAGCGTCGTCAACACCGAACCACAGGATGCCGCCAATGGGGTTGGGCAACCAACCGCGGCATTGCGCCACATACCACCATCCGGTTTGTTGGGTGGCAATAGCGCGTTCGTGCACAAAGTTTACACCATTATATTTCCAGCTCATGGGGCGCCAGCGGTAAGGTGATTTGTGCGGGCCCATACCGATGTCCTGGGTCATGTCCAGTACGGTGCCTTCAAAATGGTCGCGCATGGCGTTGGCCACATCGTGCATGTCGAGCTGGCGGTCGGGTTTGATGTAAAGGGGCATGCGGTTTTTCAAATTTTTCCCCGTAACATAGTCGATATATTTGTCCATGCCCGGATCGAATTTGCGGAAAAATGCCCACACACGGGCGTCGCAGCCGCGAGCACCGCTGAAATCAACAGGAGCATAGGTGTCGGAGAAACTGAATTCTGCATCTTTACCGTCGAAATATTTTTTCTCGCGGGCAAAGCTGATCACGTCGGCGGCATAAACAATTTCCACTTCGGGATTGAAAATTTGGTCGAGATTTTTAGAAGAGATGGAAGTTTTACCGTTTTCGAGCGGGAAGGTTTGGATGCGTGCCTGGTTGGCATGTCCGCTGATATAACCGTCGGGAATACGCACGGCTACCCACACGGCGCCTTTGTTACCAACGCCTTTGCCAATCATTTCGAGAATCCACACTTCATTGGGGTCAGCAATAGAAAAAGATTCACCTGATGAATAGTAGCCGTATTCTGCTACTAATTCCGCCATTGTTTTGATGGCTTCGCGGGCATTTTTTGCACGTGTGAGGGTAACGTAAATAAGGCTGCCGTAGTCCATGATGCCGGTACTGTCTTCTAACTCACTGCGGCCGCCGTAGGTTGATTCGCCGATTACCAGGGAATGTTCGTTCATGTTGCCGATCACGCTGTAGGTTTCGGGTACTTCACGGATTACGCCGAGGTATTTTCCCGTATCCCATTCTTTAATGGCACGCTGTGCACCGGCTTTATATTTGTTGGCCGCCCAAAAGTAAAGCTCACCGTAGAGTGTGTGAGAGTCGGCCGAATAAGAGACGAAAGTAGAGCCGTCTTTGGAAGCGCCTTTGGTAACAAGCAGGTTAGTGCAGGCATACGCGCTGCCGGTGGCAACGGCCAGGTACACGAATGTAAATACGATAAGTTTTTTCATGCTATGATAAAGTTTTTGGTTGCAAAATTAATTAAACAACAAATATACTAAAAATTTTTTGATCGACCAAGGTTTTATGCAAAATTTGCTTTGTACAGCGCTCCGCCAATGACGTTGCGCCGTGCTCCGGTGACGGAAGCCAGGCAGTTAGCCTGTCCGTTCATGTAGAGAATGCCCAGGAAAGCGAAAATCAGGGCTTCTTTATAGTTGACCGTCAATTGGTCGGGGATATGTACGGTAGCCCGGCTGTGTGCCTGAATGCGCTTTATGAGGTAGAGGTTAAACGCCCCGCCGCCGGTGACCAGCATAGTGCCGGCCTTTGTTGCATGGCCTGTTTGCATGGCCACATGCTCGCAAAACGAGCAGAGTTGGTCTTCCAATGAAAGGGACGACCTGTCTATGAGGGGCAGTACGGCGGTTTCCACCCACTCGCGCCCTAATGATTTCGGGCCGTCCTGCGTGTAAAAATCAAGTTGGTTGAGGGCTTCCAGCAACGAAGCGTCAACCTGTCCGCGTGCCGCCAGCGCGCCGTCCTTGTCGTAGTCGAGACCTATACTGCGGGTATAGTGGTTCATCACATAATTTGCAGGACATATATCATAGGCCATGCGTTGTCCGCCGGATTCATAGGATATGTTGGCAAAGCCGCCTATATTAAGGCAATAGTCGTAATGGCCGAAGAGCAGCCGGTCGCCTATAGGCACCAGCGGTGCGCCTTGTCCGTCCGCAGCCACGTCGGTAGTGCGGAAATCGCACACGGTGTCCACGCCTGTTTCCACAGCAATATGGGCGCCGGAACCTACCTGCACCGTGAACCCTTTGTCCGGCCGGTGAAAAATAGTGTGTCCGTGTGAAGCAATGATATCGGGGACTGCACCATATTTGTCCATAAATTGTTTCACCGTTTGGCCGGTGTATCGTCCGTAAACACTGTGAAATTCGGCAAATTGCAACGCATTCAAATGCTGCGCTGTAGCAATTGATGTTTTAATGGCGCCGGGATAAGCTATTGTTTCGGCAGCCAATATCTCGTACTGCCACCGGTCGTTTTGTGGCGTAAACCGGCAAAGGCAAATGTCCAACCCGTCGAGCGAAGTACCCGACATGAGGCCGATAGCAGAGATAGACCTTGAGACCGTGAGATGTTGAGACCTTGAGATGTGATTTTTAATTTTCAATTCTCCATTTTCAATTTTCAATTACCAGGTAAACGTCGTTTCCAGTCCGGCGGTGTTCATGCGCTTGTCCGTCACAGTAAGCAGCAGGGTATGCTTGGTATTGCGTTTAATGCGCTTCGGGTCGAAAGTATAGTTCAGCACATTCTTTTTCGCATCGTAGTCCATGAGCGCCCATTCGCCGTCAATAAATGCTTTGTAAGTAGAAATACCGGAAAGCTCGTCGGAAATTTTAATAGACAGCGAAGCATGCTTGCGCAGGTCGGCCCCTTGTTTGAATGCCGGACGTATAACCGGCGCAGTGGTATCGACCATCACACAATAGTTGCCGAAAGCGGAAATTCTCGACGTCACGCCGTCATTCTCCCAATTGCCACCTACTGCTTTGAGCCCGCCGGTTTTGGTGACGGTAACAATCAGCGCTTTGTTGCGTATTGCTTCGTCCACGTCGGCGCGCAGGTGTAGCGTAGCGTTTGTGTGCAAAGGGACATCGCTACTGTGGATATTCCAAAGGGGAGAATTGGCATAGGCGGGTGCATACATTGCAGTATCTATCGTCAGGTAGATGGAACGGTAAAGGCTTCCGGCGGGAATAGTAATACTCATGCCCTCCTGCTCATGTTTATTATTCCGGTTGTAATACACCGGAACACCCGGTTTATTTTCGTTGTATTCTGGCCGGACAGGGGTTACGGTTTGCCGTTGCACCGTAAACGTATAATTCGCCCGGTTATCATAATCGTCATACACTGTAATGTCAAACCGGTGCTCCTTATTGTCACGCAAGGTAATAATACCGCTTTCTTCCACTGTTTCGTATGCGGTGGACAGCTTGTTCCCGGGTTCCACGTAGGTTTTGATCATCGGATGCGAACTGACCGGCAGGTAATCATAAGCGATGAGGCTATTGATATAGCGACTTTCTCCAAATAAAAACTCATCAATGCGGTAAGAGAAAATGAGCGTATCGTCCAATTTCACTTCCATGCGGTTGATGTCGAACTTGCCGCCGGTACCGTTTTGGCGGTCGGAGGCGTCTACCGCAATGAAAAAACGGTTGGGGACATCTACTGTCTTTTGTAAACCGGAAATATTGGACGTGAAAAAAGGTTCAATGATGGGAATACCGTTTTCTTCTTCATATTTATAGAATACTACCCGTTTAATTGCAGGTGCGATATTATCCGTAGTTTTATATACACCGGCAGAAAGTACATTGAAAGGCGCTTGCGTAGCTGTTTTCCGCAGTTCGAAATGCAGGTGGGCGCCGAATGAACTGCCGCTGTTTCCCGCAATGCCGATGATATCGCCCTTTTTTACCGGAATAATGTCCGGGTCGAGCGTCACATCTACCGCAAAACGCTGGCGTTTATATTGTATGTTTTCAATGTGATTTTTTATAACGGATGAAAAAGCATGCAGGTGTCCGTAGACAGAAGTAGTACCGTTAGGATGGTTAATATATACGGCCTTGCCGTAGCCTTCCGGACTAACGGAAATGCGTGATATGTAACCGTCGGCTATGGCATAGAGTTTGGCGCCGGGGACACCGCCTACACGGAAATCCAGTCCTGCGTGAAAATGATTGCCGCGTAATTCGCCGAAATTGGCGGACAACAGTATAGGCATATCCACCGACAGCGGACTACGGTAATAGTGCGCCGTAGTATCCTGCGCAGACAAAATAGACGTTGCGA
>DBDM01000058.1 GCA_002293585.1 Bacteroidales bacterium UBA932 | reverse complement strand
AATAGTCAATAATAAATCATAAATAACCAATGATAAATTAATGTGTTAACTATCTAATTTTCACTATTTTATCATTCGTCTTTTCGCCATTTGCCCTTTTGCCTTTTTGGCCGGTTGTGAATTACCGGTTAATAATTCTTTGTGTAAAATTTTGATAGTTATTTTTTTATGTATATCTTTGTATCATTAAATACACCTTAAGATGACAACTGAAGCGATTTTACAATTAGAAGCCCTGAACGCCACGAGCATTCACTTCGTATTAGAAGGTAATTTTTGGCACGTAAATGAGCGTAGCGCTTTTTTAACCTGCCGGCACCTTAAAGAGTTAAAGATCATTAAGAAGTATGTTAAGCTGGCCGGACGCGATATTGTGTACGGCGGCTTTCCGAAGGACAGGCTTAGTGACTTGCTCGAAAAAGCCAAAGTGCTGGGCGCAAGTGTGGCCGAAAAAAGCGAGAAACGATGCTCGCTGGTGGGAATGCCCGAAACGCCCGGGTTTGAGTTCTGGCGCGAAAGCTGGGCGGTGAAAGAAAAGAAGGATCCCCGCTTGGGCGATAATCTGCCTGTTTACAAGCTGATCTACGATTTACTTTTCGTCATTTTCGAACAGGTACGCCATTTTCCCCGCGATTTTCAATATACGCTGGGCGAGCGGATTAAAAATTTGCTGACCGAACTTACGGAAATGGTTTATCATGCCAATACCAGCGAGGATGCACAGTCGAAACTTCATTATCTCAAAAATTTGTGTGCAAAGACGGAAACCTTGCGCCTCTTGCTCCGTATTTGTTACGACCTGCGCCTGTATAATATGGAGGTGTTTATTCGCCTTAACGATAAGTTGGAAGAGATATCCAAACAATTGAACGGTTGGCGTAAGCATGCCCAAAGTGTGGCCGTAGAGCCTGCTTTGTCGCCTATGATGGAAATGGCGTAGCTATGGACCAGTTGATGACGGATCTTTTCCAGGCTTATTATGATGCCCGGAAAAATAAACGCAACACGATAAACCAGTTGAAATTCGAGTTGAAACTGGAAGAGAATTTATTCGCTCTTCATCGCGAAATTTCTTCCCGGACTTATAAGATTAAGCCGAGTATAGCTTTTATTGTGTTTAGTCCGGTGCAACGTGAAATATTTGCCGCCGATTTCCGCGACCGCGTGATCCACCATTTGGTGGTGAATTATTTGGATCCGCTCTATGAACCGGTGCTTACACCTAATAGTTGCAGTTGCCGGAAGGGGAAGGGTACGCTCTACGGTGTTGACTTGACCAAACGTTATTTACGCGCCTGTTCGGATAATTATACGCGCGATTGTTATATTTTGAAATTGGATATTAAAGGTTATTTCATGACGATGAATCGTCAACGCCTCTATGAAAAGGTGTTGGCGATCATGGAGAAGGGTGAGCGCAAAGCCGCGGCCAAAGGCCAAACCATTAATTTTGACCCGGGATTGGTAAAGTATTTGTTGGAGTTGATCATTTTTAACGATCCGCGTACTAATTGTATCATTAAAGGGTCGCGTGGCGACTGGGATGGGTTGCCGCCCACTAAAAGCCTTTTTCATTCGCCCGATGATTGCGGTTTTCCTATCGGGAATCTTACTTCGCAGGTGTTTAGCAATATTTATATGCATGAACTCGATTGTTTCATCAGGTACAAGCTCGGGTTGAAGTATTATGTGCGTTATGTAGACGATTTTTTGATCATTCACGAGGATAAACAATTGTTGATGGATATTGTGGGAGTACTGCAACAGTACTTGAGAAATGAGATGAGACTGGAATTGCATCCGCATAAAATATATTTGCAACATTATACAAAAGGCGTACAGTTTCTGAATGCGTATATCAAGCCTTATCGCACGTATGTCCGCAATCGCACGAAAGTAAAGGCTTATCACGCTTTGCGCAACTGGAACCGATATTTTGACCTGTTGGCGGAAGACGAGGTGCCGCCGAAAGAAAAATTGGAAGAATTTCGCGCCCAGGTTAATTCTTATTTGGGACTTATGGTGCATCAGAAGACCTATAATCTGCGCCGTAAACTGTTGTTGGATGTGCTTTCACCCAAGGCTTTCAAGTTTGTGTATGCCGTCAATTTACGAAAAGTGGTGCTGAGGAAAAGACCTTGAGTTTGAGATCTTGAGATTTTATGATTTTATGTCGAGTTGACTAAGTATAACTTTTCCGTGGCACGGGTAAAGGCGGTGTAGAGCCAGCGCAGGTCTTCAAGGGTGGGTGTGATGTCGCGGCGGAAAGGATAATCGAGAAATATGGCTTTCCATTGTCCGCCCTGTGCTTTGTGACAGGTGACGGCGTTGGCGTAGCGTATTTGCAGCGCATTGTAGTACGGATCTTCGCGTACGGCTTTGTTGCGTGAAAGTTTTGTTTTGATCCCGGCATGGTCGGCCAGCACGCCTTCATAGAGTTGTTTTTGCCGTTCGGTGTCGAGGGCGGCGGTTTCGAGATGAAGGGTGTCGAGCATGATTTTTGCCGTGATCTCCACATCGTCATAATCGGGGAAGCGCAGTTCGGCACGGGCAAAACGGAACCCGTAGCGCTCTTCGTGCCGGCGTATGCTAACGATTTCGGCAATGTCGCCGTTGGCAATAAAGTCGAGC
>DBDM01000170.1 GCA_002293585.1 Bacteroidales bacterium UBA932 | reverse complement strand
ACTGCCCTGCGGGGGCACCCGCCACGCACATGATAGATATAGATGTAAAAATACATGATAAGTTGAGCATTGAGTTCAAGGTTGGCTTTGTTGTTCGGCGCAAGTTGAAGCACAACGATTTTGCCGTGAACACGTGGATTTTTTTGCCCAACAGTCTCGATATCAATCCCACGACCTACGACAAGGGGTTGTTCTATCGTGATGTCAAGTCGAATTTGAGGCTCATCACGCCTCGTTTTCTGTTGCGCGAGATTGTCGATGGCCACGCTGTTCCGTTGCATAACCTGCGCCGCGCGATGGAGGCTATGGCAGCCGACCCTTCGCGGACCAATGTTCGTGAGTATGAGTACCAGATCAAGATGTTTGCGTCGATCTTCAAGAGTGCCCAGCGCGACGCCGCCGCCCATATTCTCCACTCTGAGGATGAGGACAAGGCGTCACTGCTGGAGTCCTATATCGAGCATGTTCGCAGCGTGGCGGCCCGCTACCGTGCCCTACGGCCCATCATCAACACCCACACCGTGACTCCGAAAGTCATGGAATATTTCACTTTCGGCGACGAATTTTTGAGCAACGGAATCCAGCTCCAGGCCTTTTCGTTGATCGATGAACTGGGCTCGCAACCGGGCTTGACGACCCTTATCGCCGACGAGAACGACTATAAACGCACCCATAAATACCTCATGGCGCGGGTTGGCGACCCGGCCAACAACCGCGATTTGATCTTCCGCCAGGGTGTGCTGAAGAAGTATGTCGAGAGCGACCTGTTCCTCACCGCACAGCGCAAAAAAGACGGGCAGATTGCCGAGCAACTGCTCTACAGCATTGCCGCGGGCGCTTCGATGGTCTTTGCAACTGCCATTTCGTTTTGGGGCCAGATGCGTTTTGGATCTGTGGCGACGCCGTTTTTCTTTGCGTTGGTGATCAGCTATATGCTCAAGGACAGGATCAAAGAGGTTCTGCGCTACTACTTTGCCCACAGTCTGAGCCATCGCTATTTCGACAATAAGACCCGCATCGGGATCAAGGAGGGCGAGATTGGGTGGATCAAGGAGGCTGTGGATTTTGTCACCGAGGACAAGGTGCCGTCGCTGGTTGCCGAGCTTCGCGATCGGTCGTCGTTGCTTGAGGCCGAAAACCGCACGTTCGACGACAAGATACTCCTCTATCGCAAACTGGCACACATTGACCGCGAGGCGATGACACAGAATAACGAATACCGCATAGCCGGCGTGAACGACATCATGCGCCTGCATTTCAACCGTTTTGTCGAGAAAGCCGACGATCCCGTTGTTCCGATGCCCGTGCTCGATGACCAGGGTCAGGTGCGGGTCATCGACAGCGAGAAGGTCTACCTGACCAACATCATCCTGCAACTGCGCTACGACAACCAAATCAAGTATAAACGTTACCGCGTGATTTTCACCCGCGCGGGCATCATGAATGTCGAAGAACTGCACTGACGCGGAGGCTGCGGAGGCTGGCACGCGCCCACGGCGACCGTTGCAGACGCAGTGTGAGCGCACGCCTTAGCATCACGACCTAATAATCGCTCTGCGCGAGCACGCGCTTCTCGATTCTTATTCGTGCATCCACGGCAACAACATCGTGCGCGTTTCCGAGCAGCGGATTGAGATCCATCTCGAATATTTCGGGCGCCACTCGGGTTAGTTCCGACACCCTCGACACCATTTCGGCGAACCGCGCTTCGTTCACGGGTTCCTGTCCGCGTACACCCTGGATTATTTTATAGGATCGCAATCCGCCGATCATCTCGCGTGCGTCTTCGGGCGAGAGCGGCGCAAGTCCCGAGGCGACATCTTTGAGCACCTCGATGAATATTCCCCCGAGGCCGCACATCACGATGTGCCCGAATTCGCCCTCGCGTTTTGCTCCTATAAACACCTCTGTGCCGGCAAGTTGTTGCGCGAGCATCACGGCATATGTTTCGGGGATTTTCATCATTCGTTCGAATTCGCGCCGCACGGTCTCCTGGTCGCGCACGTTCAGCACCACGCCTCCCACGTCGGACTTGTGTACCGGCCCCACAACCTTCATCACCAGCGGGAAACCGATCAGACCGGCCTTTTCCATTGCCTGCTCGACACTCCGAGCCACGCCTTCGCGGGCACGTGCAATTCCCGCGGCATCCAGCAGGGCGTGGATCTGCGCGGGGTCGAGATAGCCGTTCGCGGCACTGTCGACCACCTGTCTCACCGCCGCGACATCTATCTCGGGCATCTCGGGCGCGGCATCCCCCACCCTCTTACTCTGGCACACCCTGGCCAACGCCTGCCCGAAAAGCACCTCGTCGGGAAAGTAGCAGCCGCCGCGCCTCACAAATTCGTCGACCTCGCCCTTCACCCATCCATATGATGGAAATATGGGGAAGATCGGTTTACGCGCCGTCTTTATTTTCTCAGCCAGCAGCTCATACACATCATATATCGGAAACAGCCCCGGACTTCCGAATATCACAGCCACTCCGTCCACACCGTCGAAATCGTTCTCACAGGCATCCAGAATATAGCCAAGTTGTTCGGCCGTTCCGGTAGCCAGAAAGTCTATGGGGTTGCCCGCCGACGACCCCGCGAACAACTTCGCGAGCAACGCCTCCGCCTTCGGACCCTCTATGTGAGGCACCTCCATGCCGCCGTTGCTGAGCGCATCGGTAAGCATCACCGCCGGTCCTCCGGCGTGCGTTACTACCGCCATATTTTTGCCGGTGGGCAGTGGTTGCAATAGCACGGCCGCCATCAAGGCCAATTCCGTGCGGCCGTAGCAACGAATAATGCCTGCTTTTTTGAACAAAGCGCTCACCGCCACGTCGGGACTGGCTAGTGCGCCCGTATGCGACGAGGCCGCGCGGCTTCCCGCCTCGCTGCTGCCCGATTTCACGGCAGTGATCCGGGCACCTTTGCGGATCAGCGACTGCGCGTGCTTCAGCAATTTAGCAGGTTTATTTACACTTTCTATATACAACATTTTCACCGGAGCGCTTTTTCCATGCACGTAAGTTTCATCCAGGTGCTCCAACACGTCTTCCACGCCTATTTGTGCGCTGTTGCCTATGGAGTACACCCCGGCGAACGGAAGTCCGAAACGCATGGCCGCCTGCATGAGGAACACCGCCGTGGCGCCCGATCCCGTGATAAAATCAACCCCGGTGTCGGACAAGGGCGGGATGGTGCCGGTAAACACACCGGCATAGCAGGTATTCATCACCCCGATACAGTTAGGGCCTATCAGACTGCCTCCCGTTTCGTTCACTATCTTCACGATTTTTTCTTCCAACTCGGCACCGGCCGCGCTTTCCTCATGAAAACCGGCCGAGAAAATAATAAATCCTTTAGTGTTTTTCTTACGTGCCAACACCTCCACCGCTTCCACGCAAGCTGCTGCCGGAATAGCCAGCATGGCTAAATCAACATCCGGCAGCATATCAACGCTTGCATGGCATTTAACACCCTGCACCTCTTCGGCCTTAGGGTTTACCACATATAATTTCCCTTTGTAGCCCTGGGCAATAAGATTTTTGATCACACTGCCGCCGGGTTTACCCGTGTCGGCCGATCCGCCCACCACTACAATACTCTTGGGCTGTAAAAGTTCTTTTGTAAGCATAAAAAATTAATAATTCTTACAAATATACACAAAAAAATATACATTAACACTGTTCTCTTTTAAACTTTTTGTATTTTTGTCTGTCAAAATCATAATTATGAAAAAAATATTCCTCATTCTTGCTTGTTTGGCCTGCGGGCTGACACTTTTCGCCCAGGGTTACCGGATCGAAGTAACCATCGACGGCGTTAAAGATACCGTTGTTTATTTAGCCGTTTATTCGGGCGACAGCAAATATGCCGTCGATACCGCCTACACCGACAATAAAGGCCATGCCGTGTTTCAAAAAGACAAACCGCTCACCGGCGGAATGTACCTGCTGGCTATGGGAGGAATGCAATTGTTCGATTTCCTCATTTCCGGCGATGATTATCAGCAATTTTCTATCTACACCAAGGCCCCCGACTATTACGCCAACCTGAAATATACCGGATCACCGGAAAATACCGGGTTCATTGATTTCCAGCAGAGTCTCATGCAGCAGCAAAAGCGTGTGACGCGACTAACGGAGCTGGCTAAAAACGACCCCACACAACAGGCTATGGTGCAGGATAGCTTAGCCATTTTAGACAAAGAAGTGCAGACGTATATCAAGAATAAAACCGAAGAATTTAAAGGCACTTTGCTGGCCAGTATCCTGAAGGCCGCACTGCCCGCAGCGGCTCCGGAACCCAACATCCCGGAAGGAACGCCCAACCGCGATTCATTAGTGTGGGCGCACTATTATCAGTTTACTAAAAATCACTTTTTCGACGGCATCGATTTCTCCGATAGCCGGCTAATCTACTCGCCTATCCTCAAACCCCGCGTGGACGAATATTTCAGCCGTCGGCTCATTCAGGTGCCCGACTCGCTGATCCCGCAAGTAGACAAGGTGCTGCAAATGGCCGAAGCCAACCACGACGTGTACAGCACCGTGCTGAGCCAACTATTCAACAAATATGTGGAAGCGGACATTATGGGGATGGAAAAGGTGGCGATCCATATTGGCGAAAAATACGTGCTCACAGGCAAGGCCGCTTGGTTGGACAGCGCTGCCGTGGCGAAGATCAAGGATTTTGTGGAACATAACCAGTACTCGCTCATCGGCATGCAGGCCAAAGAGCTGAAACTGCAAAACCTTACCGGACAGTTCGAATCCATCTACTCCACCAATAGCCCTTACCTCCTGCTGGTGTTTTACGAACCCAACTGCGGACATTGCAAGGAAGAAGTGCCCAAGATTTATAAAGTCTATGAAAAATACAGGAACAAAGGCTTGCGGGCTATGGCGGTGTGTGGGATCTACAATTACAAGGAATGGGCGGATTTCGTGAACCAACACAAGATCAACAACTGGATGAATGTATGGGACGGTTACATCGGGCAAGAAAATGCGTCGGTGGGTTCCAAATTCAGGGAATACTATAACGTGTACACCACGCCACAGGTTTATTTGCTCGACAAGGACAAGAAGATCATCGGCCGCCGCTTGAATGCGGAGGTACTGGAGAAAATATTGGAGTTTGAGATGCAGAAAAAATGATGCACCGTATAATCATACTATTGATCTGCCTGACCACCGCCGGGCAGTTATTGTCGCAGGAAGTCAAAGGCGCCGAAGGACGGTGGCCCATTGTCAATATTACGCCCGAACAGGCACGGGAAAATGCGCTCGAAGAAGCCAAAAAGGATGCCCTGCGTAAAGCCGGTGTGCCGGAAAGTATTAAAGCCGTCCGCACCCTCTCTACTGTTGAAGTCGCCGGAGAAAACCGGGATTTGTATAGCCAGTTTGCAAGCATAGAAATGCAAGGGGCGGTAACCAACTACTCCATAATACGGGATGAACAGCTCAAAGAGCCACTCGACGGACAATTCTACGCAGTAGTAACCATTAACGCCACCGTAAAAAAATACCACTCCGTCGCCGATCCCGAATTTAAGATCAATGTGCAGGGCTTGCGCAGCAATGGCTATAAAGACGGTGAAAAAATCACTTTTTCCGTACACCCCAATAAAGAAGGCTACCTTAAAATTTTCCTCTTTGAAACCATGGACACTGCAACGCAGGTGTTTCCCAACAACTATGAGCGTGACCGCCGGCTCAACGCCAAAGAAACCCTGCACTTCCCCACGGTGGACGGCATTAACTACACGGCCGAAAAATCGACGACTGCTACACAGGAGCACAACCTGCTGCTTTTTGTGTACACCAAAGCCGACATGCCCTTCTATGGCGCCACCACCCGTGAGCGTGTACTGTCCTGGATCAACAACATGGAGCCCGACGGGCGCGAAGTAGTCATCGCCCCGCTGCTGATTACGGAGTGATCATATTTCCAAAAATTAGTATCTTTGCGGTTATAATCACTAGTGTCTCGTTAATTTTATATCGTAGAAAAGTATCAAGGCAATAAGGAAGAATTTGCGTTCCACTTGATAGATATAGCCCGCAAGAAAAATGCAGTAGACCATTTTGAGGTGGATGTACAAGGGAACATCTATGCCTTTGATTCTTCCATGATAGATGTTTGTTTGCGTGTTTCCTGGTGGGCGAGTTATAAACGAAATTCAGGAAATGTCAAAGAACACAATGATAACTTATTATTATTCAGCTAATTTAAACGAGACACTAGTGGTTGAAAATGGAGAGTGAAGAGTGACTTGTATATTGCACAAATTATCGTATCTTTGTAGAGTCATAAACCGGTTGGAAAAAATGAATATTGTTGAACAAAATATTAATGCTGTAATCAACATCTGCAGAGCACATAATGTGGTTAATGCCTGCTTGTTCGGATCCATTTTAACAGATAAGTTTTCACCTGACAGTGATGTTGATTTTTTAATCAATTTCGGACAAGTGGAATTGTTGCATTACTATGATAACTATATGGATTTAAAAGAGTCGCTGGAAAAACTTTTAATGCGCCCGGTCGATTTGCTGGAAGAAAAGACCATAAGAAATCCTATTTTACGCCGTTCAATAGACAGAAATAAAAAAGTGATTTATGGATGAACGTATTGAAAAGTGGCTACATGATATTCGTTTTGCGATAGCTAAAAGAAGACATAAACCGGTTGATTTGAAACTCCGATTTCAATTTTCAATTATAAAATGCCTTCCCTCATCGTCATACTAGGCCCCACCGGCGTCGGTAAAACCGACCTGAGCATAGGTTTGGCGCAACAATTAAGCACGGAAATCGTGTCGTGCGATTCACGGCAAATATACCGTGAAATGCGCATCGGAACAGCCGTGCCTTCGCCCGGACAACTAGCGGCAGTGCCTCACCATTTCATCGGCTCACATAGTATTCACGAGACGTACACCGCCGGGAAATATGAACTGGACGCCCTGGAATTATTGGATAAATTGTTTCAAAAACACCCTGTTGTAGTGATGGCCGGCGGCTCCGGACTTTACATCGACGCGCTTTGCAACGGCATTGATGATTTCCCGGAAGCAGCGCCGGGACTACGGGAAAGTCTGATGCAACGCGCCGAAACCGAAGGCTTGGACGTGTTGCGACAGGAGCTGAAACTGCTCGATCCCGACAGCTATAATGAACTCGACCTGAAAAATCCGCACCGCGTGGTGCGCGCACTGGAAGTGACGTTGAGCACTACACGGCCATACTCGTCCTTCAAAAAGAAACAGCAAAAAGTGCGGCCTTTCAACATCGTTAAAATAGGACTGCAACGTCCGCGTGAGGAATTGTATGAACGTATTAACCGCCGGGTGCTGCAAATGATAGACGAAGGATGGGAAGCCGAAGCCCGCGGCCTTTACCCTTTCCGCCACCTGCCGGCCTTGAATACGGTGGGCTACAAGGAATTATTTGATCATTTCGACGGGAAAACCACCCGGCAGGAAGCCATTACCCTCATACAGCAACACACCCGCAATTACGCCAAAAAGCAGCTTTCCTACTGGGGGCGCGATAAGGATATAAGGTGGGCGTATGCGGAAGAATTTCCGGAAAATATTTTGTAGACTAAAAAAATATTTTTATCTTTGTGGTGTAGAAATACCGTCTCCTGCAGGACGTAAAATAGCTTGGGTGTGGTTTCCTAAGGTTAACTGGACACTTCGGTGCAGATGATGGCCACACGGTTATAGTTTATCCAAAAGCTAAAAAGGGAGTCTTTCGGGGTTCTCTTTTTTATTTTAAGATTTTATGTATTTCTCTGCTGAAAACATCATCTTTCTTGAATTCATGCCACCGCCCATGCCAATTGACTAAAATTTTGCGTATATTTCTGCTCCATCCTTGCCGTAGGCCTTTGATAAACCATTGGGTGGATATTGAGGATTGGACATCATATACAATAATACTTGCTTGTTCTGCTCCGCATATTAGTCGACTTTTAACCACGTCGGCCGTAGTACCGAACAGTGATTTCAATTCTGCTTTATATTGAACGTATATTTTAGTATCATAAAGATAGACATCGTTTTTTCGCGTCTTCCCTAAATCACCCGCATTGGGAAACATTATATGATAACCGGCTGTAGTCAATTTTTCGGCGATATGAAATTCCGTTTCACTGTATTTAGCACCACTCATCACGTAAATATTTCCCTGCTTATAAGGATAAACCTGATGGATGTTTCGTGATAAATAAGTTTCAAACCCTCTCTTCCGTATAGCCGGAGCAGCCTTTTTAGAAAGATTAGACACTAAATCACTAAAAGTTTTTATGCCAAAAGGGTCAAAATATATAAACATAACAGAGTAGCGGGACATTTCATCGCGACAAAGATAATGATTATTTTTGAATAATTGGGCATTTTTAGTATCTTTGTAGAAAATTGACAACAACAATGGACGTAAAAATAGAACCTTCGTGGAAAGCAGTGCTGCAGCCGGAATTCGACAAATCTTATTTTGCCGGATTAACCACTGCGGTGCGCAACGAAATGCTGTCCGGAAAGGTGATTTTCCCGCCGCCCAAACTTATTTTTAACGCCTTTGATAAAACACCTTTCGACAAGGTGAAAGTGGTGATTTTAGGACAAGACCCCTACCACGGACACGGACAGGCGCACGGGCTTTGTTTCTCGGTACAGCACGGTGTGAAACCGCCGCCGTCATTAGTCAATATTTTCAAAGAAATTGAAACCGACCTGGGCTTCCCGCCTCCCTCCCACGGCTGCTTAGAGCAATGGGCGGAGCAAGGCGTGTTCATGCTCAACGCGGCACTCACCGTGCGCTCCGGCGAACCGATGTCGCACAGCAAAATAGGCTGGGAAACCTTTACCGACGCGGTGATCCGCACTTTATCGGAACAGAAAACAGGATTGGTATTTCTGCTATGGGGCGGCTTTGCCCGCAATAAAAAAGCGCTGGTCGACACAACTAAACATTTCGTACTGGAAGCAGCGCATCCCTCACCCTTGTCGCGCGGCGCGTTTTTCGGCTGCCGGCATTTTTCCAAAACCAATGAATT
>DBDM01000032.1:2775-3031 GCA_002293585.1 Bacteroidales bacterium UBA932 | reverse complement strand
CCGGGGTTGAGATTTTGTAAAAAAAAAAGGCTACAATGAACCCTATAGCGATAAAAGCCGCTAGCCACAATGATTTTTTGATTAAGAAGATGATAATTGTCGTAGTGGCCTTACTTACAGCCTGCCACATCTTTTTTAAAATATCCAGCAGGTCGATTTCGTTATTGTTTTGGAGATTATTGCTTTCCATCGGAGTAAGTATTTATATTCCACAAATGTAAAGAAAAAAAATTAATTTACAAAATATCCATCCGTA
>DBDM01000032.1:608-2750 GCA_002293585.1 Bacteroidales bacterium UBA932 | reverse complement strand
AAAGTAATGAGTTGATAGCCTTTGTTGTTGGTTTTTAAACTGATATTATCGCGATGAAGAAAATGCAGGGCATCGTTGAGGTCAACCTCTTCACGAGGGAAAGCCTCCGGTAGTAGCGCCGTACACAGGGCAATAGCGATGTGGGGAATAAGGTCTTTGCCTTTGATCTCGCCCATCTGTACGCCGGCTTGCAGTACCCGGAGCCGTGATTGCAGCAGGGCAATGTCGTTCATTAGTTCGGCCGGGCGGGTTTGCAGGAATGCGTCGTGTTGCACGGTGATAAAATCGCCTGATAACCATTGGGGTACATTTTTTGCAATAGCCGGACGGGGAATTTTAGGAGACCTGCCTGCCGGAGCAGCGGACTTTTTTCGCAATAGGCTAATAAAAAATCCCTCTCCGCGTGTTTTGTGCGGGTAAAACCGGTAGCCGTAATCGCTCTCCGTGATATTCCACGCAGGTTGTAAAGGTATACGTACTAATTCGGCGCCTAATTCTTTAATGATCCGTTGCACATTATTTTCGTTTTCTTCGCGATTGTAGGTGCAGGTGCTGTATATCAGCCAACCGCCCTCGCGCAAGGTGCCCCACACGTCGCCCACGATGCGCCGTTGCCGTTCGGCGCAGTGTTGCACGTTATCTACGCTCCATTCGTTCACGGCCTGCGGGTCTTTGCGGAACATCCCTTCGCCGGAACAAGGTGCGTCAATCAGTACCACATCGAAAAAAGAAGGCAGGGCGGCGAAATCCTTCGGGTCATTGTGTGTGACCGCAACATGCGGATTTCCCCATTTGCAAAGATTTTCTGCCAGAACATTTACACGGTGGCGGATCACTTCATTGCTTACCAGCAAGTTGCCGGCGGGCAAACAATCAACTAAATGCGTTGATTTTCCGCCGGGCGCTGCGCACAAGTCAAGCACGTGCAGCGGGTGATCGCCGGCTATTAGCGCCGCTGCCTGTTCCATAAACATAGAAGGCGCCTCCTGCACATAGTAAGTTCCGGCATGTAACAGCGGGTCGAGGGTGAATACCGGCCGTTCGGGCAGGTAGCGCCCGGCTTCGCACCAGGCAACAACATCTTTCTGCGGCAATGAGCCTGTCTTTTTCCGGTTATGGCGTATGCTCACAGGGGCAGCCTGTTGCAGACTGTCGTAAAAAAAACCGTATTCATTACCCAGGATATCTTGCATACGGTCATGGAATGCCTTTGGCAATGTAATCATGATTACAAATATACAAACTCTTTGGGTTTTCAACAAAAAAGTAGTAGATTTGTGGGTTAAAATGACATTTATGGAGTATAATTTTTCGGCCATCGAAAAAAAATGGCAAAGATATTGGGCCGATCATCAAACTTTTCGGGTAAAAACGGATAGTAACCGCCCGAAATTTTATGTATTGGATATGTTTCCTTATCCCTCGGGAGCCGGCTTGCACGTAGGGCATCCGCTGGGTTATATCGCCAGCGATATTTACAGTCGTTATATGCGCCTGAAAGGATATAACGTGCTTCATCCGATGGGCTATGACGCTTTCGGACTACCGGCCGAACAATATGCCATCCAAACAGGTCAACATCCGGCCCTTACCACTAAACATAACATTAAACGTTATCGTGAGCAGTTGGATAAAATCGGTTTTTCGTACGACTGGAACCGCGAGGTGATTACTTCAGATCCCAACTATTATAAATGGACACAGTGGGCATTTCTCGAAATGTTTGCCCATTGGTATGATACCGACGTGCAACGCGCCCGTCCCATTGAAGAATTGCTTGCTGTTTTTGAACAGTCGGGCAATGTCGGTGTACATGCGGCTTGCGGCGATGTGCAAACATTTACGGCGGCCGAATGGACAGCTTTTTCGGAAAAAGAACAATACGATGTGTTGATGCAATATCGTATAGCTTATTTGGGCGAAACTTCGGTGAATTGGTGTGCGGCCTTAGGTACCGTGTTGGCTAATGATGAAGTGAAAGACGGACTGTCGGTGCGCGGAGGTTTTCCGGTAGAGCAAAAGAAAATGCAGCAATGGCAACTGCGTGTGTCGGCCTACGCCGAGCGCCTGCTGTCGGGGCTTGATGCCGTAAATTGGACAGACTCGTTGAAAGATATGCAGCGCAACTGGATCGGGAAGAGC
>DBDM01000032.1:0-550 GCA_002293585.1 Bacteroidales bacterium UBA932 | reverse complement strand
GGCTGATACCCTCTTCGGCGTTACCTTTATGGTGCTGGCGCCCGAAAGTGAATGGGTGGATATATTGACTACGCCTGAACAGCGCACAGCAGTAGATGACTACCTGACTTATGTGAAAAGCCGCACGGAGTTGGAGCGCAAGGCCGAAACGAAAAAAGTGACCGGCGTGTTTACCGGCAGCTATGCTGTGAACCCTTTTACCAACGAAGAAATACCCGTATGGATCGGCGATTATGTGTTGGCGGGCTACGGCACCGGTGCGATTATGGCCGTGCCTGCGCACGACAGTCGCGACTATGCTTTCGCCAAACATTTCGGATTAGAGATACGCCCTTTGATTGAAGGCTGTGATGTGAGCAAGGAGAGTTTTGATGCCAAAGACGGCATTATGTGCAACTCCGGTTTTTTGAATGGTCTGCATGTAAAAGAAGCGATTAAAAAAGCGATTGACGAAGTAGAATCGCGTGGCATAGGACAACGTAAAGTAAACTACCGCCTGCGCGATGCCATTTTCAGCCGCCAGAGATATTGGGGCGAGCCGTTCCCGGTG
>DBDM01000175.1:8740-8882 GCA_002293585.1 Bacteroidales bacterium UBA932 | reverse complement strand
TATTCATATTATCCTGTTTGTTCAGCCTTGTGTTGCAAGGCCGGGCATTCACGCACCCTGTGCCTGCGCCGGATACGTCATGCCTACAGGAAAAATATGTTGCAACTCATTTGGCCATCGTCACTTTCTCCAACACGCCGGG
>DBDM01000175.1:0-8641 GCA_002293585.1 Bacteroidales bacterium UBA932 | reverse complement strand
GCAGGAAATCTACGCCTTTCACCTTGACTTGGGGAATTATGCCAAAGCATTACGCGACAATAGTGCGCTTATATTGAAAGAGAGCAAATACAAGGAGCTCTTTGCCGAACTGCAGAAAACTACAGCCTTCCCAGGTCATCCAACTAAAATAGCAATAATTGAAGTGCCGGAAGGAACTGTATTAAGAAAGTCAATTGCAGGTACACAGGAGTGGGGAACAAAACCACAAGGAGGGGGAGTACAATACGAGCTTAAAACAATAATTGATAGAAAACAATTTCAGCCTTTATTTGACGATATTAGTGAATTTTTTAAATAGTAAAATTATGTATATAGAATTGTATAGTTTAACTGAATTTTGGGGAGAATATGGCACATTTACATTGCCTTCTAAATTGTTGCGATACATTGAGTTTGAAAATGTAGTTGTTTTCTTTCTTGACAATAATGGGAAACGCGATAAAGTAGTAGGGATAAAATACTCACGAGAAGGTGGTATAAATCGTTTGTATATGGCATGGGAGTTTCAGTCCATTGATAATTTTGGAAAACCGCGTCATATAGATAGTATGTATCGAACAACTTATCAAGGAAAAGAACTTGTTGGTTGTTTTGTTAGTAGTTGGTTAACAGAATATCTTATAGACCCAAATGATGGAAAAGTATTGTTTGAACGACCTGAAAAATAAAAATGTTTGGAGAAAAGGTCATCCATCCCTAAAATACCAGGGTTATTACATAGTATTTAGTACTCTCTACTATTTACTCTGTACTACTTCAACATCTTGAGCACCGATTCAAAGATCTTCAATCCGGCGGTATTGCCTAATTCGGGGTCAGCGGCCCTTTCGGGGTGCGGCATCATGCCGTACACATTTTTTTTGGCGTTGCACACGCCGGCGATGTTGCTTACGGAACCGTTGGGGTTGGTGGCTTCCGATATACTTCCTTGCTCGTCGCAGTAATGGAACAATATTTGGTCGTTTTGGCGTAATGCCGTTAATGTTTTTTCGTCGGCGTAATAACGGCCGTCGGCGTGGGCGATAGGGATCTTCAACGGCTCATCGCGCTGCAGGTAATGGGTGACGTATGACGATTGACTGTCGGGCAGCAGGTAGATGTTCTTACAAATAAACTGCTGCGTATTGTTCGGCAGCAGGGCGCCCGGCAATAATCCGCTTTCGCATAAAATTTGGAAACCGTTACACACGCCCATCACAAAACCGCCCTTGTCGGCAAATTCCATTATCTCACTCATTATCGGCGAAAATTTGGCTAAGGCGCCGCAACGCAGGTAGTCGCCGTAAGAAAATCCGCCGGGCAGTAAAATGCCGTCTACTCCCTTAATGTCATGGTCTTTATGCCATAATTCCACTACTTCCTGTTTCAATATATCGCGGAAAGTATAAATCATATCATGGTCGCAATTTGACCCCGGGAAAATAACTACACCAAACTTCATTATTGTAAAATTTTGTACAAAGATAATGATTTTTTTGTATCTTGGTCCCGTTATTAATTGTAAGATGGAAAAAATCAAAACATTTAGATTAAATCTGCTGATCCATGGTTTTGCCGCCGCCCATGCCCTGATCGCTTATATATTTTTCGGCACGGCATTGGGCGATAGTGCTATCCTTTCCATTCTTACCGTGGCAATGATCCTGTTTATTGCCCGCCTGTATGATTTTCCGCTGGATATAACCCTGATCTTTGCAGTGCTATGCTGCTTGGCGGGTTTCTACTTGGGTACTACCGGCGCTGCGATCGTCAAAAACTATTTTCCTTCCTTTTCGAACTATGCGCCCCAGATCACTACTACTATTGTGACGGAACTTCTAGGGTGGACTACCTTTCTGATCGTGTATTATTACAATAAATCGCACCATAAGGCGTTAAATGTGGAGATCGTGAAACGGCACAAAGCCCGCTTTCAATACAACCAGTTGAAACAACAATTGAACCCGCACTTCCTGTTTAACAGTCTGAATGTACTCGACTACCTCATACACGTGGACACACGGCGCGCCAGCGATTTTATCCGTAAGCTCGCCGGCATATACCGTTACATGTTGAATAAAGAACATGATATGCTGGTGCCGCTGCGCGACGAGCTGGATTTTACCCTGGCCTATGTCGACCTGCTCAAAGAACGCTTTGATAAAGGATTGGATGTGCAGATTGACATACCCGGGGAATACTTAGAACAACGGATCATTCCCGGCGGACTGCAACTGCTGGTAGAAAATGCCACCAAACATAATGTCGTAAGTCCCGAAACGCCCTTGTTTATTCATGTGTATATAGAAGACGGCCACATTGTTCTGCGCAATAACCTGCAATTGCGTATCAGGTCTTACGAATCAACGGGGGTGGGGCTGAGTAACATTTCCGGACAATACCGGACAGCTTTTAACAGAGATATCAGCATCATCCGCACTGCAGAAGCCTTTATTGTCAAAATACCTTTAATGTAAGCCGAATGAAAGTATTGATCATAGAAGATGAAATTCCTGCTCAGATACAGTTGGAGCGTTTGATAGCCAAATACTATCCTGCATTTGAGATAGTGGCTAAATTAGCCTCTGTGCGCGGCGCTGCGGAGTGGTTGCGTAACCGTACACCCGACTTGATTTTTATGGATGTGGAACTTTCGGATGGGCTTTGTTTCGACCTTTTCAAACAGGTCGATATCCGGGTTCCTGTGATTATTACCACTGCCTATGATAATTATGCCATAAAAGCCTTCAAGGTGAACACGGCCGGCTACCAAACAGCCGGTAACTGGGTAGGCGTGTTGTTTGCCGTGCAGGCTGTGGGCTCCATAGCATGGTCTTTGCTGCTGCCCCGTTTTAAATCCTATAAAACCGCCTATGCCGTCAGCCTGCTGATAGGCGCCGCAGGATTTATTTCTACGCTCTTTGTGCATGACCAGTATCTCCTGTTCGGCTCTTACCTGCTCATTGGTTGCGCCTGGGCGGCTATGCTGGCTATGCCGTTTACCATACTGACCAACGCCCTCTCCGGAAAGAATATGGGTGCATACTTAGGTCTCTTCAACGGCACAATTTGTGTGCCGCAAATCGTAGCCGCCCTTTTGGGCGGTGTGTTGCTTTCCTTCCTGGGAAGCGTACAGGTACACATGCTGGTGTTGGCCGGAGTATTCCTGGTGTTGGGCGCCGCAGCCGTAGCTTTGGTTAAAGATAAAAAAAACGTTGTGTAAAATGATAAAAGCTTGTTTATTTGATCTCGACGGGGTATTGGTGGATACAGCCAAGTATCACTACCTGGCATGGAAGCGCCTGGCGGAAGAATTGGGCTTTTACTTCTCCGTACACGATAATGAACGCTTAAAAGGCATTAGCCGTATGGCTTCATTGGATATATTGCTGGAAGTGGGTAATGTGGCGGATAAGAGCGCTAAGGAAAAGTTGGAGATGGCCGATAAAAAAAATGGATGGTACCTGGATTATATTACCAAAATGACTCCCGAAGAAATTCTACCCGGCGTACAGGACTTTTTACACGACCTGAAAAGCAGGGGGGTGAAGATAGCCCTCGGCTCGGCCAGCAAAAACGCCGGTATCATACTCGACCGTGTAGGTATTGCCCCTTTATTTGATGTGGTGGTCGACGGGAATAAAGTGGCGAACGCCAAGCCCGATCCCGAAGTTTTTTTATTGGGTGCCCGTGGCCTGGATATTCCGCCTTCCGGCTGTGTGGTATTTGAAGATGCCGCTGCCGGTATCGAAGCCGCTATCCGTGCCGGCATGAGGAGTGTGGGCGTAGGCAGTCCGGACATTCTTCAACGGGCTACCGTAGTCATCCCGGGTTTTGACGGTGTGCAGTGGCCGGATTTAGAATTGAAAATGTCTCTTAGTCTCTAATCTCTTAGTCTCTTGTCTATGCAAACTCATCCATGGAAAATTATTGAAACCCGTTTTGAAAAACAACGGGTGAAAGCGGCTGAAAGCCTTTTTAGTATCGGTAACGGTATTATGGGGCAACGGGCTAATTTTGAAGAGGTATATAGTGGAGATACTTTGCACGGTAGCTATATCGGAGGGATTTACTACCCCGACAAAACCCGTGTGGGCTGGTGGAAAAACGGCTATCCCGAATATTTTGCCAAAGTGTTGAACTCCGCTTTTTGGATCGGACTTGATGTGAAGGTCAATGGCGAAACCCTCGACCTGAATACCGCCACCGTGAAAGAATTTTACCGTGAATTGAATATGCAACACGGTGTGCTTACCCGTCGTTTCACAGTAGCAATGCCCGGCGGATTGCAACTTTCGGTAGAGGCTGTCCGCTTTGTGAGCATGGTGCGCACTGATCTGGGTGCGCTCAGTTACACGGTGCAACTGCTGAATGGTGATGCGGTGGTGGAGTTTACGCCGTATACCCATGCCGACGTAAAGAATGAAGATGCCAACTATGATGAAAAATTTTGGGATTTTGTGGCGCAGACAGCCACTGCCGGCAGCTCATCGGTGACCATGCGTACACGGAAAACAGGTTTTTCCGTGTGCTGGCATACCAATCATGAATTAAAAATAAACGGACAGTCGGCCGCTCTACCATTCACTCCTGTGGAAAAACAGGCTTGGGTAGGCGCTACAGTCAAAGTAACGGCCAAGAAAAACGATAGGCTGACACTCTTTAAATATACAGGTATCACCTCTTCCTTAAATTACCTTCCTGAAAATTTAGCCGAAGCGGCAGGAGAGGTGGCCGGCGAAGCGCAGCAAGCAGGCTTTTCCGCATTAATGGAAGAGCAATGTAAGGCGTGGGAAGAAAAATGGGCGCACTGCGACGTGGAAATAGGCGGTGATGAGGAAGCCCAGCAAGGCATACGTTTCTGTATCTTTCAGCTCCTGCAAACCTATACCGGCAAAGACGCCCGCCTGAATGTGGGGCCTAAGGGCTTTACCGGCGAGAAATACGGCGGAAGCACCTATTGGGATACCGAAGCCTATTGCATACCTTTTTACTTAGCCACTGCAGGTGATAAGGTGGCGCGTGAACTCTTGCGCTACAGGTATAATCAACTGCCCAAAGCCATTGAAAATGCGCAGAAATTAGGCTTTACCGATGGCGCTGCATTGTATCCCATGGTGACCATGAACGGCGAGGAGTGTCATAACGAATGGGAAATTACCTTTGAAGAAATACATCGCAACGGAGCTATTGCTTACGCTATATTTAACTATATACGTTATACCGGCGACCGGAATTACCTGTCCGAATGCGGACTTGAGGTGCTTATCGGTATTTCCCGTTTTTGGGCGCAGCGCATCACTTGGAGCGAAGAGCGCAATAAATACGTGATGCTGGGTGTTACCGGACCTAACGAATATGAAAATAACGTTAACAACAACTGGTATACCAATTACATTGCCTGCTGGTGCCTGCGTTATACCCGCGAAAGTATGGAATGGGTGAAAGCCAATCACCCGGGCAGGTATGCCGATATCCTCCGGATCGCCCATTTCGATGAGTTGAACGAATGGACGCAGTGGACGGACATTACGGAGAAAATGCACTTCCCCGAAGATGAACAGCGGGGTATCTACCTGCAACAGGACGGTTATCTCGACAAAGAACAGATTTTAGTCAAAGACCTTGACCCCGCACAACGCCCGTTGAACCAGAAATGGAGCTGGGATCGTATTCTCCGTTCCTGCTTCATCAAGCAGGCCGACGTGTTGCAGGGTATTTATTTCTTCGAAGATGAATTCGATGTGGAAACCATACGCCGGAATTTCCATTTCTATGAACAACGTACGGTGCATGAATCCTCGCTGTCGCCTTGTGTGCATGCTATTCTTGCCGCCAAGATCGGCGACATGGATAAGGCGTATGAGATGTACCTGCGTACTTCCCGCCTTGATCTCGATGATTATAACAAAGAGGTTAACGAAGGCTTGCATATTACCAGCATGGCCGGTTCATGGCTGGCTGTTATTCAGGGCTTTGCCGGCATGCGGGTGAAAGACGGTAAACTCAGTTTTGACCCGAAACTGCCGGAGCATTGGAAAAGTTTGTCGTTCAAAGTCAATTTCCGCGGCGAAGTAGTGCAATTTAAGGCATAACATAAATTTTTAACGGACATGGAGAAGAACGTTTAGACATGCCGGGCGGCTGGCCGGGCGATGAACACAATGTGTTTACGGCAGAAGGCCGCAATAAAACGGAAAATGAAGTGTTCGATTATACTAAAAAATTGTTTACCTGGCGTAAGACCGCGAAAGTGGTACACGAAGGCCAACTGCTTCATTTTATTCCGGAAGATAATAATTTCTACGTGTATTTCCGCTATACGGAGAATGAATTATTGATGGTAGCTGTGAATAATTCAAGGGAAGAGAAAAAAATTAACTGGTCGCGCTTTGCTGAAATTACCGGTGGTTATACTTCCGGATCGGATATTATGAGCGGAGCCACCGTAAAAATAGGAGATGAGTTGATGATTGCTCCCCAGCAGGTGCAAGTCATTCATTTTAAAAGATAATTCATAGGTTAAGTTTTGGTGGGAAGGCTGTCGGTAAATTGGTCCGGCGGCCTTTTTTTGTTTTTTTCGAAAAATTATTGTACCTTTAAATTTTTAAATCAATCCTTGAATCTTTAAACCTTTAAATCTTCAAATCTTTAAACTAATTTAATATGTCTATTGCAACTTTAAATCCGGAACGTGTGTGGAAGCATTTTTATGCCCTGACACAAATCCCCCGTCCCTCGAAACATGAACAGAAAGCCGTTGAGTTTGCCGCTAAATTCGGTAAAGACCTCGGGTTGGAAACCATAACGGACGAAGTCGGTAATGTAATTATCCGCAAACCTGCCACAAAAGGCATGGAGAACCGTAAGGGTATTATCCTGCAAGGCCATCTCGACATGGTGCCGCAGAAGAACAGCGACAAAGTGCATGATTTTGAAAAAGACCCCATCGAAACTTATGTCGACGGCGAGTGGGTGAAGGCCAAAGGCACCACGCTGGGCGGCGACAACGGTATCGGCCTGGCTATGGCTATGGCGGTGCTCGAAGCCAAAGACCTGGAGCATGGTCCTGTTGAAGCTTTGTTTACCGTGGATGAAGAAACCGGCATGACCGGCGCTGTGGCGCTGAAACCGGGTATTTTAAAAGGGGATATACTGATCAATTTGGACTCCGAAGATGAAGGCGAGTTGTGTGTGGGTTGCGCCGGCGGCCTGGATGGTACGTTCACCTTTAAGTATAAGGAAGAAAGCGTGCCGGCAGGTTATGAGGCCTACAAGTTGAGCGTGACCGGGCTGAAAGGCGGCCACTCCGGCATGGATATTGTGCTGGGACGCGGCAACGCCAACAAAATCCTGTTCCGCGCCTTGCATTTGCTGGAGCAATATGGCGTTCGCTTAGGCAGCATTGACGGCGGTAGTTTGCGCAATGCCATTCCGCGTGAAGCGTTTGCTGTTTTTACAGCGCCCGCCGGTAAGGCTGCGGACATTAAACAAACGGTAGAAACACTGTTTAAATTAGCGGCTGCCGAATTGTCGGCTACCGACGAAGGGTTGAAAATGGTGGTGGAACCTGTTGCAGCGCCCGCTTCCGTGATGGACGAAAAAACGCAGAAAAACCTGATACGTGCGGTGTATGCTTGTCCCAACGGCGTAATGCGCATGAGCGACAGCCTTCCGATAGTGGAAACTTCCACCAACTTAGCCATCGTAAGGTCTAATGCCGGTGCGGTAACCATCAGTTGTTTGCTTCGCAGTTCGGTTGATTCGGCCAAGGAAGACCTGGCGGATATGATGGCTTCGGTGTTCACTTTGGCAGGGGCTGAGATAAAGTTCACCGGCGGTTATCCCGGATGGAAACCCAATCCTTCATCGCTTATTTTAAAAGAAATGAAAGCCGTGTATAAAAAACTGTATGGCGTAGAACCTAAGGTGAGCGCTGTGCATGCGGGTTTGGAATGTGGGCTGTTGGGCGGCGCTTATCCCAATTTGGATATGATTTCCTGCGGTCCTACAATACGTTTTCCGCACTCTCCGGATGAGCAATTAAACATCGCTACCGTGGACAAATGTTGGAAGTTTTTGGTGGAAACATTAAAAAATGCCCCTTCTAAATAATTCGTTGTCAAAATATTGTTATTTTTTTGCAATATTATTTTGTTAATAACTAAAAAGTGTTTAACTTTGCAGCCCTTTCGGAGTAAAAGATGCTTCGATAAGAGGAAAGAGTAAGCTCATTGAAATATTGAAGACAAGTACCATTTAAAGTACTAAAAAAAGAGTAGAGCGTCAATAAATTTGAGTACGATTGCATCGTACGCGTAAGTTGAGTAATAAGATAGGACAGCTAAGTAATAGTAAAAAATTTATATTTACCATGAAGAGTTTGATCCTGGCTCAGGATGAACGCTAGCNNCATGCAAGTCGAGGGGCAGCGGGGTCTAGCAATAGATTGCCGGCGACCGGCGCAAGGGTGCGTAACGCGTGAACAACATGCCCGTAACAGGGGGATAACCCGGTGAAAGCCGGACTAATACCGCATAAGATGTAGAGGTGGCATCATTTATACATTAAAGATACGTTGGTTACGGATTGGTTCGCGTGACATTAGCTAGTTGGTGAGGTAACGGCTCACCAAGGCGAC
>DBDM01000216.1:26789-26930 GCA_002293585.1 Bacteroidales bacterium UBA932 | reverse complement strand
TATGAAAGGAATTGCCCACCGTGGTCACGAGCTGTCGTTCGGCTCATTCGGCATTAAAACGATGGAAGAGTGCTGGCTCACCGGCCAGCAAATTGAGGCTGCCCGCCAGGCTGTGGTGCGTTACATGAAACGTGAAGGCCA
>DBDM01000216.1:604-26704 GCA_002293585.1 Bacteroidales bacterium UBA932 | reverse complement strand
CCCATGGAAGTAGCCAAAGAAGCACTTCGCTTAGGCGCACAGAAATTACCCGTGACTACCAAATTCATTGTGCGTCGCGACTACGTAGAATAATAAAATAATAATTAATTATACATGAAAACTCCCGAACTACGCGAGCTGTCGGTAAAAGACCTCAAGGAACGCCTCGATGCCGAGAAAGCGAACCTTGTGCGCATGAAAGTAAATCATGCAGTATCGCCTCTAGAAGACACTTCAAAGATCGGTAAAGCCCGCAAAAACATTGCGCGCATGCTTACCGTGTTGAACCAAAAAGAAAACGAAAGTAAATAGGAATTAACCATGGAAAGAAACCTTAGAAAAGAAAGAACAGGGTTGGTGGTAAGCAACAAAATGGACAAATCCATCGTAGTTGCCGTGCATCGTAAAGTGAAGCACCCTATTTACGGAAAATTCGTAAACAAAACCACAAAATTTGTTGCCCATGACGAGAAAAACGAATGCAGCGAAGGAGATACCGTTCGCATCATGGAAACTCGTCCGCTGAGCAAATCAAAATGTTGGAGATTAGTAGAAATCGTAGAAAAAGTTAAATAGCCATGATACAACAAGAATCTCGCTTACAAGTGGCTGACAACAGCGGTGCAAAAGAAGTGCTTTGCATCCGTGTACTCGGTGGTACGGGCCGCCGTTATGCCAGCATTGGCGACAAGATCGTAGTGTCCGTGAAAAACGCACTGCCCGGCGGCGACGCTAAAAAAGGCTCCGTGTCTAAAGCCGTTGTCGTTCGCACTAAAAAAGAAATCCGCCGTCCCGACGGTTCGTATATCCGCTTTGATGATAACGCCTGCGTGCTGTTAAACGCACAAGGTGAAATTCGCGGTAGCCGTATTTTTGGACCTGTGGCTCGCGAACTGCGCGAAAACTACATGAAAATTGTTTCATTAGCACCGGAGGTACTCTAAGATGAATAAGAAATTACACATAAAGAAAGGCGACACCGTGTTCGTTAATGCCGGTGACGACCGCGGAAAAACAGGTAAAGTGCTGGAAGTACTGACCGACAAAAACCGCGCCATCGTTGAAGGTATCAACATGGTGAGCAAACATACCAAACCTAACGCCAAAGCGCCCCAGGGTGGTATCATCAAACAGGAAGCAGGCATACACATTTCAAACCTGCAGGTAGTTGACCCTTCGAACGGGACAGCTACACGCATCGGCCGCCGCCTGAACGATAAAGGAAAATTAGTACGTTACGCTAAAAAATCCGGAGAGGAGATTAAATAATGGCAAAAAAAGAAGGAGCACAAAAGGCAGCAGCCAGCGCGCAACAGGCTGTACCTGCGGGATACATTCCGGCTCTGCAGAAAAAATACAAAGAAGAAATTGTTGCCAAATTGATGAAGGAATTTAGTTACAAATCGGTAATGCAGGTTCCCCGTCTCGAAAAAATTGTGGTTAACCAGGGCGTAGGCGCAGCAGTGGCCGATAAAAAGCTCATCGAAGTAGCCCAGAACGAACTCTCGGTCATCACCGGCCAAAAGGCTATTCAAACATTTTCTAAAAAGGATATTTCAAACTTTAAACTCCGCAAAGGTATGCCCATTGGCGTAAAAGTAACCTTGCGCGATAAGAAAATGTACGAATTTCTCGATCGTTTGGTCGCCATATCATTACCCCGTATCCGCGACTTCCAGGGTATTCCCGCCAAGTTCGACGGTCGTGGTAACTACACCCTCGGTATCAAGGAACAAATCATTTTCCCTGAGATCGACATCGACAAGATCACCAAAATACTCGGCATGGAGATCACATTCATCACCACGGCCAACCGTGACGAAGAGGCGTTCGCCCTTCTCCGTGAATTTGGATTACCTTTTAAAACAAATAAAAAATAACTATGGCAAAGGAATCAATGAAAGCACGCGAAGTTAAACGTGCAAAATTGGCGGCAAAATATGCAGAAAAACGCAAAGCCCTGAAAGAAGCCGGCGACTGGATTGGCTTGGCTAAATTGCCTAAAAACTCAAGCCCCGTACGCTTGCACAACCGTTGCTCGCTCACCGGCCGTCCTAAAGGTTACATGCGTATGTTCGGTATCAGCCGTATTCAATTCCGCGAAATGGCCAGCAAAGGCCTCATTCCCGGAGTACGCAAAGCCTCCTGGTAAAGTGTAAAATAAAAATAAAATGGATATCGGGTGCATTAAGCACTGCAACTAAAAAAAGATAAAAATTATGACTGATCCAATCTCAGACTTCCTCACAAGAATCCGTAATGCCTCGGCGGTAGGCCACAAAACGGTGGAGATCCCCGCATCAAAAATGAAGCTGGAACTTACGCGAATCCTTCATGAAAAAGGATATATCCTTGCATACAAGCTCGAAGAAGGAAACCCCGGCAACACCATCAAAATCGCGTTGAAATATCATCCCGAAACCAAACGTCCGGCCATCAAAAAACTGCAGCGTATCAGTACGCCCGGTTTGCGTCAATACGCCGGCGTGGAAAATATGCCCCGTGTATTGAACGGCTTGGGTATTGCCATTGTGTCCACCTCAAAAGGGGTGATGACCGACAAGGAAGCCCGCGTGCAAAACGTCGGCGGCGAAGTTCTTTGCTTTGTATATTAAATCTTTGAATTTTTAAATCTTTAAATTAACAATATGTCACGAATAGGAAAATTACCTGTAAACCTGCCACAAGGCGTAACCGTAAAGGTTGAGGCCGGTAATGTGGTTGCGGTGAAAGGCCCGCTCGGCGAATTGCGTCAGAAGGTAGACGCAGACATTAACGTAGCCGTAGAGGGAACCGTGGTGACGGTGACCCGTCCCACCGACCAGCCCCGCCACCGCTCCATGCACGGACTCTACCGCGCATTAATTGCTAACATGGTCAAAGGCGTATCGGAAGGATACACCATTCAACAGGAACTTGTCGGCGTGGGTTACCGCGTGGAAGTGAAAGGACAGATCCTGGAATTTAGCCTCGGCTATTCACACGATATCCATTTGGAAGTTCCCAAAGAGATCAAAGCCGTAGCCGAAGCGGTGAAAAAAGGGCAAAACCCGGTGTTAACACTCAAAAGTCACGATAAACAACTCATCGGACAAGTAGCGGCTAAAATCCGCTCACTGCGTAAACCCGAGCCCTACAAAGGAAAAGGTATTAAATTTGTCGGCGAACAACTCCGCCGTAAAGCCGGTAAATCGGCCAGCGCTAAATAATAGGGAGACACGACTATGTCATTATCAAAAATCGAAAGAAAACAACGTATCCAATACCGCATCCGCAAAGTGGTTAGCGGCACTGCTGAACGTCCCCGCATGGCGGTGTACCGTAGCAATAAATCAATATACGTACAATTTATTGACGACCTGGCAGGCGTTACACTCGCCGCCGCTTCGTCACGCGATAAAGAACTCGAAGCCGCCGTTAAAGGCAAACCCGGAACCGAAGTGGCTAAGCTGGTCGGTAAACTGGCTGCCGAACGCGCTGCCGCAAAAGGTATTAGCACCGTGTCATTCGACCGCGGAGGCTACCTCTATCATGGAAAAGTTAAAAATTTAGCAGATGCCGCCCGCGAAGGGGGTCTTAAATTCTAAATCACAAGACAATGACGACAAACGTTAAAAAAGTAAAGACAACCGACTTGGAGTTGAAAGACCGCTTGGTGGCTATCCAGCGCGTTACTAAGGTAACCAAAGGGGGACGCCACTTCAGCTTCGCCGCTATTGTAGTGGTGGGCGACGAAAACGGTGTGGTGGGCTACGGCCTCGGCAAAGCCGGCGAAGTAACCTCAGCCATCTCTAAAGGCATTGAAGATGCTAAGAAAAACCTGGTGCGCATTCCTTTGAACAAACGTACCATACCCCACGAACAATCGGCTAAATTCAGCGGTGCACAAGTGTTCATGAAACCTGCCGCCGAAGGTACCGGAGTGAAAGCAGGGGGCGCTATGCGTGCCGTGTTTGAAAGCGTGGGTATCCACGACGTGCTGGCCAAATCAAAGGGATCATCAAACCCACACAACTTAGTGAAAGCTACTGTTAACGCATTGCTCGAACTGCGCGATGCCTACACCGTAGCCGGCGTTCGCGGTGTTCCCATGCAAAAAGTATTTAAAGGATAAAGGAGGATACGCAATGGCAAAATTGAGAATTACACAAGTGAAAAGTAAAAACGGCACTTCCGAACGTCAAAGGGCAACCCTGGCATCGTTGGGATTGCGGCGTATCCGCCAAACCGTAGAACGTGAAGCCGACCCCGTTACCAAAGGCATGGTAGAAAAAGTTCGCCACCTGGTAACCATCGAAGAAATATAATTGTGATAGCGAGTTAAAAATTTAGCGATAGCATAAAATTATGAATTTACACAATCTTAAACCTGCAAAAGGTGCAACACATAGCGACAAACGTATAGGCCGTGGCGAAGGCTCAGGCCGTGGCGGTACATCTACCCGTGGCCACAAAGGCGCCCAGTCGCGTTCGGGTTATTCACGCAAAAAAGGCTTCGAAGGCGGACAAATGCCTCTGCAACGCCGTTTGCCTAAGTACGGTTTCAATAACATGAACCGCATAGAATACAAACCGATCAACCTGTCGACGCTACAGGCTTTGGTAGAAAAAAGCAACGTCAGCGACATCACTGTAGAAACATTGATCGACGCCGGTTTGATATCTAAAAATGACCTCGTAAAAATTTTGGGTAACGGTACGCTTTCGGCTACCGTAAATGTAACGGCGCATGCTTTTTCCAAATCAGCCGTTGCCGCCATTGAAGCGAACAAAGGTAAAGCGACCAAACTCTAAGCTATGAAAAAACTGATTACAACCATACAACACATCTTCAAAATCGAAGAACTGCGCACAAGGATCGGGTACACCATCCTTTTGCTGTTGGTTTATCGCTTGGGAAGTTTCGTGGTGATGCCGGGTATCGACCCCCTGCAATTGGAAGACCTGCAAGCACAATCGTCGACCGGGCTGTTGGGATTGCTCAACTTGTTTTCCGGCGGCGCCTTCGGCAATGCTTCCATCTTTGCCCTGGGTATCATGCCTTACATCTCGGCATCTATCGTTATCCAGTTGCTGGGTATGATGATCCCTTACTTCCAACGCTTACAGCGTGAAGGAGAAAGCGGACGCCGTAAAATGAACCAGCTGACACGCTACCTGACCATCCTGATCCTGGCTTTGCAGGGACCTGCCTACATGGCTAACCTTCACGCTCAGATCCCTGAAACGGCGTTTATGTTGAACGGCTTTGGCTATAATATATTTGCTACTATCATCCTTATTGCAGGCACCATGTTTGTAATGTGGCTCGGCGAACGCATCACCGACCGTGGTATCGGTAACGGTATTTCCTTGATCATCACCGTGGGTATCCTGGCGCGTCTGCCTTTCGCATTCATTGCTGAGGCCGGCTCCCGTTTCGGTGAAACCACTGGCGGCCTGTTGATGTTTGTAGTGGAAATTATTGTCTTATTCTTTGTTTTCGTGGCTACCATCGCTTTGGTGCAGGGAACCCGCAAAATTCCCGTGCAATACGCCAAACGTATCATTGGCAACAAACAGTATGGCGGCGTACGTCAATACATCCCCTTGAAAATTAATGCAGCCGGTGTAATGCCTATCATCTTCGCACAAGCGTTGATGTTCATTCCCCTGTTACTTTCGGGATTTGATACGGATGCCGGCAATGCCATTGCTGCAGCATTCAATGACTACACAGGCTTCTGGTATAATTTCACCTTCGGTTTGATGGTGGTATTATTCACCTATTTCTATACCGCAGTGACGGTGAACCCTACGATGATGGCCGAAGAAATGAAGAAAAACGGCGGATTCATTCCCGGCGTAAAACCCGGTAAGAAAACCGCGGAATACCTCGATTCGGTAATGTCGCGTATTACATTGCCCGGCTCTTTGTTCCTGGCCTTGGTGGCTATTTTGCCCGCCTTCGCCATGATGCTGGGTATAAACAATCAGTTTGCGCAATTCTACGGCGGTACCTCGCTGCTTATTATGGTAGGGGTAGTGCTCGACACCTTGCAGCAAATTGAAAGTCATTTGTTGAACCGACACTACGACGGCTTGATGAAAACCGGCCGCCTGAAAGGACGAAATGGATAGTACGCAGTCGCTGGCAGGTAGTGTTCGCAGCTAATTACTGCTACTGCCTACTGGCAACTGCCAACTGTATACTAATTATGCTCTTTGGTAAAATGATAGTTCTGAGAAACGCTGAGGAAATAGCGATCTTAAAGGAAAATGCCCTTTTGGTATCGAAGACTTTGGCGGAAATCGGAAAGCGGATTAAACCGGGTGTCACCACCCTTGAATTGGACAAGGTGGCCGAAACGTTTATTCGTGATCACGGTGCGGAACCGGCCTTTCTGGGCTACAACAAATTTCCCAACTCGCTTTGCGTGTCGGTGAACGATGTGGTGGTGCACGGTATTCCTTCGGGCTACCAACTGAAAGAAGGCGACATCGTGTCGGTCGACTGCGGCACGCGCTACAAAGGTTACTACGGCGATTCGGCCTACACCTTTGCAGTGGGCGAAATAAGTCCCGCCGCCCGCCGCCTGATGACGGTCACGAAAGAAGCGCTCTTCAAAGGAATAGCGCAGGCCGTTGACGGAAACCGTATAGGCGATGTTTCTTTCGCTGTGCAGCAGCACGCCGAACAACACGGCTACAGCGTAGTACGCGAAATGGTAGGCCACGGCCTCGGACGCCGGATGCACGAAGCCCCCGAAGTGCCGAATTTCGGCCGCAGGGGACATGGAAAGCAGTTGAAAGAAGGCATGGTGATTTGCATTGAGCCGATGATTAATGAAGGAACTAAAAATGTGTATCTCGACAACGATGAATGGACGCTCCATACCGGGGACAACAAACTCAGCGCTCATTATGAACTGACGGTCTGTGTGCGGAAAGGAACCCCTGAAATCTTGTCAACTTTTGATTATATAGAACAATTGTAANNTAAACTAAATTAAATGTCTAAACAGACGGCCATAGAAAAAGACGGCACCATCATCGAAGCCTTATCCAACGCGATGTTCCGCGTTGAGCTCGACAATGGTCACATTATCATCGCCCACATTTCGGGGAAAATGCGCATGCACTACATCCGCATCCTGCCCGGCGACAAGGTGCGCGTGGAAATGTCGCCTTATGACCTCACCAAAGGCCGCATATCTTTTAGGCACAAATAACATAACGTAGAGACACAAAATTTTGCGTCTCATAGAAAAAAGAAAATAAAAAAGAAAAACATATGAAAGTAAAAGCTTCCATCAAGAAACGCAGCGAGGACTGCAAAATCGTAAAACGCAAAGGCCGTTTGTATGTGATCTGCAAAAAAACGCCTAAATTCAAAATGCGTCAAGGTTAATCCCTTGTCAATTTTTAAATCTTTAAATTTTTAAATCTTTAAATTAAGAATATGGCACGTATAGCCGGAGTTGATTTACCCAAAAACAAACGCGGAGAGATAGGTTTGACCTACATCTACGGCATTGGCCGCAGCACAGCGCAAGACATCCTCACGCAAGCCGGTATTGATTATAATACCAAAGTAAAAGATTGGAATGACGAACAAGTAACCGCCATTCGCAGCCTCATTCAACAGGGAGGCTATAAAATTGAAGGCGAATTGCGTTCAATGGTGCAGTTGAACATCAAACGTTTGATGGACATCGGTTGTTACCGTGGTATCCGTCACCGCCTCGGATTACCTGTGCGCGGACAAACAACGAAGAACAACGCCCGTACCCGTAAAGGGAAGAAGAAAACAGTAGCAAATAAGAAAAAAGCAACTAAATAGTAAGTAAAATGGCAAAAAAGCCCACAACAACCAAGAAAAAAGTAGTGAAAGTTGACGCTAACGGACAAGCGCACGTACACTCTACATTCAACAACGTTATTGTAACCATGGCCAACAGCGAAGGCCAGGTGATCAGTTGGTCGTCGGCCGGCAAAATGGGATTCCGCGGTTCTAAAAAGAACACCCCTTATGCCGCACAAACAGCCGCTGCCGACTGTGCAAAAGTAGCTTTCGATTTAGGCTTGCGTAAAGTAAAAGCATATGTTAAAGGCCCGGGAGCCGGCCGCGAATCGGCTATCCGTACCATTAACACTGCCGGTATCGAAGTTACCGAAATTATTGATGTTACTCCTTTGCCGCACAACGGCTGCCGTCCCAAAGGACGCCGCAGGGTATAAGACAATTTAAAGATTTAAATTGTTAAACTCGAAGGTTAAAGCATATAACGCTTAATAATTAAACCCCGGCGGCAACGGGTAAAATTCGGCAAAAATTAAATGGCAAGATATACTGGGCCTACAACGAAGATCGCCCGTAAATTCGGTGAGCCTATTTATGGTCCCGACAAAAACTATGACCGTAAAGCCTATCCTCCGGGACAGCACGGCTTGGCAAAAAAACGTAAGAAAGTATCGGAGTACGGTACCCAATTACAGGAAAAACAAAAAGTGAAATATACCTATGGCGTGTTGGAACGCCAGTTTAGGAACCTTTTCCAAAAAGCCTCACGCATGAAAGGCCGTAAGGGTGAGAACCTTCTTTTCCTGCTCGAAAGCCGCTTGGATAACGTCGTTTACCGCTTAGGCATTGCGCCCACCCGCGCAGCTGCCCGCCAGTTGGTGACACACCGTCACATTGTGCTGAACGGTAAAGTATGCAACATTCCATCAAGCACCGTTAAACCCGGCGATTTGGTAGGCGTGCGTGAACGTTCACAAGCGCTTGAAGTAATTCAGGACAACGTGGGCGGCCGTGCAAGCAGTAAGTATCCGTGGTTGGAATGGGATGCCGCTACACTTACAGGTAAATTTGTAAGCTTGCCCGAACGTACCGAAATTCCCGAAAACATCAACGAACAGTTGATCGTGGAATTGTACTCGAAATAGTCCCAGTAACAATCCTTTTATACAAACGATTATGGCAATATTAGCGTTTCAAAAACCAGATAAAGTAATATTACTTGAAGCAAACGATACATTCGGCCGCTTCGAGTTCCGCCCCCTTGAGCCGGGCTACGGCATCACTGTGGGTAACGCCCTCCGCCGTATCCTCCTTTCGTCGCTTGAAGGCTATGCCATCACTACTGTGAAAATTGCCGGCGTAGACCACGAATTTGCCACGATACACGGGGTTATCGAAAGTGTAGTGGAAATCATACTCAACCTTAAGCAGGTGCGGTTCAAAAAAATGGTGGATGAGGTAGACAGCGAAACTGTTTCCATCACCATTACGGGACAGGACTACTTTAAGGCCGGTGATATCTCCAAACAACTGTCGTCGTTCAAAGTGCTGAACCCCGACCTGCTCATCTGCCGGAAAGAGCCGGCCGTGAAACTGCAGATCGAACTTACGATCGGCAAAGGTCGCGGCTATGTTTCGGCCGAAGAAAATAAACCCGAAATAGCGCCGTTCGGCGTGATTCCCATCGACAGTATCCATACCCCCATTAAAAACGTAAAATATGCCGTTGAAAACTGGCGTGTGGAACAAAAAACCGACTACGAGAAACTCTCATTGGAAATTACTACCGACGGGTCTATTCATCCGAAAGACGCCCTGCGCGAAGCAGCGAAGATATTGATCTATCACTTCATGCTCTTCTCCGACGATAAGATCACTTTCGATGCGCCCGAAGAATTGAACAGCGATGAATTTGATGAAGAAACACTGCGTATGCGCCAGTTGCTGAAAACGCGCCTGTCCGATATGGAACTTTCGGTGCGTGCCCTCAACTGCCTTAAAACAGCCGACGTGGAAACCCTCGGCGAGCTGGTAAGGTTCCAACGCAGCGACTTGTTGAAATTCCGCAATTTCGGACGTAAGTCGCTCACCGAACTGGATGCCCTGCTCGAACGCCTCAAACTGGGCTTCGGGATGGATATCTCTAAATATAAACTCGACAAAGAATAATTAAGCGATGAGACATAATAAGAAATTTAATCACCTGGGGAGAAAATCCGGTCACCGCAAAGCAATGTTGTCTAACATGGCCGCTTCTCTCATTCTGCATAAACGCATTGAAACTACCGAAGCGAAAGCAAAAGCGTTGCGCGTATACGTGGAGCCGTTGATCACCAAATCAAAAGACGACACCACGCACTCACGCCGTACGGTATTTGCCTACCTGAAAAGTAAGGAAGCCGTGTCGGAACTGTTCCGCGAAGTGGCCCCGAAAATAGTTAACCGTCCCGGTGGTTACACCCGTATCCTGAAACTCGGCTTCCGTGCCGGCGATGCTGCCGACATGGCCATGATCGAGTTGGTCGACTTCAATGATGTTGCTGCCGGCAATGCTAAGGCTGCCGCCAAGAAAACAACCCGCCGCGGCCGTGCGAAAAAAGAAACTGCTCCCGCTGTTGAAGGCGCAGAAACAGAAGTTGCTGCTACCGAAGAAAAGCCGAAGAAAGCCGCTGCCAAACCGGCAGCTAAAAAACCGGCCGTAGCTAAAGCCGCTGTTAAAAAAGCGCCTGCTGCCCGTCCGGCTAAAGCCGCTGCCGCACCCAAGCAAACCCGCACAAAGAAAGGATAATTTCTTTTGGATAGTAAAATAGTGAAGGCTGCCCCATTTTCCGGGGCAGCCTTTTTTGTGTTTTGGGGACGAATATTTTGTTGATTAAAAAATTATTTGTACCTTTGCAATAACATACTCACCCCGCTTCCCATTAGAACAGCGCGCTCAGGGTGAGTGTTTTATTACCGCCACATGAAGAAGACCACGTATAAAAAAACATTTCTCTCTTATCAAGCACAGATTTCACTGTTGAAATCACGTGGAATGAATTTTGCTAATGTAGATAAGGCATTGCATTTGCTCGAAAATATTAGTTATTACCGTTTCAGCGGCTATTGGTATCCTTTGTTGAGTGATAAGCAAAATCACATTTTTAAACCTGCTGCCGACTTTGAAACGGCATTTAAACTTTATAAATTCGATAGGGAATTACGCAGGTTGATCACTGGAGAGTTAGAAAAAATAGAGATTGCCGTTCGTTCAAAAATGACTTATGTGCTTTCAACAGTACACGGCACCTTTTGGATAGAAAATTCGGCACTTTTTTCTTCTATATCTACGTACAAATCAACATGTATTAAAATTCAAGATGAGTTAAGCCGAAGTGATGAAGAATTTATAGTCGCCTTTAAATCAAAATATACCAATCCCTTTCCTCCGTCTTTTATTTTGCTGGAAATTACGTCATTTGGCTTATTATCGCGTTTATACGGAAACTTAAAGCCGGGAAAACTCAAAAAGGATATCGCCCATCTATTTGGATTATCGGACAAAGTTTTTGCATCATGGTTGCATAGTCTTGTCTATGTCCGTAATGTTTGTGCTCATCATGCTCGAATATGGAATCGTCCAATGAGTATTCAACCATTATTCCCTAAAAATGCTTCGGCTACTTGGATTATCAATAGACAAGTGGGCATTAATAGAGTATTTTATGCTCTTTCTATGATTATTTACTTACTCAACATCATAAACCCCCGGCATACTTTCAAACAAAAACTCGAAAATTTATTTCTTAAATATCCTAATGTAGACAGGGCGGCTATGGGTTTTCCTATCGACTGGCATACTGAGCCGCTGTGGCAGTAAATTTATAATTTACTTTTTAAACTTATTGGTTTTGTGAAACTGTAAATTCTATAGTAGGCATACCAGATATTTCATTATCAGTTTTATTTTCAAAATTAATTTCGTTGGTATCTGAAATTTTAGGAATGGACGTAATATCATCGATACCGCGAATAGATAATGAACTTGGGTCTCCGAAGCGATAAATGCCATATCCTCTCCGCTCTCCCAAAACCCTAGATTGCCGTTCGGCCGTAATGGTGGAGCCTGTGAAGATTTTTGTGTAAACGGGTATTTTGTGATGTAAATTTTCATTGTTTAATTCTCGGCAAATTTAATGATAAATTGGTTAAGTATGATACCCCAGTCTCGGATAGGTTTCGTCCATTTCTTTTCAATATTTCTAATAGCCAGATAAACAGATTTTAAGGCTGCGGTATCATCAGGGAAGACGGTTTTTGTTTTGGTGTATTTACGGATACTGCTGTTCAGGCTTTCAATGGCATTGGTAGTGTAGATAATATGCCTGATTTCATTGGGATAGTCAAAGTAATAAGTAAGATTTTCCCAGTTGTCTTTCCAGGATTTAACGGCATATCCGTACTTCTGTCCCCATTTCTGCTCAAAACGTTCCAGTCCATCCTGAGCGGCCTGTAGATTAATAGCACCATATACTGCTTTAAGATCAGCAGCAAATTCTTTCCGCTCTTTCCATGCTACATATTTACAGGAGTTACGGATTTGGTGTACGATACAAAGCTGGGTTTGGGCCTTGGGAAAGGATGACTTAATAGCCTGGGTAAAGCCCGTCAGGTTATCGGTGCAGGCAATGTTGACTTCTTCAACACCTCTGTTTTTAAGGTCGGTCAATACACTCAACCAGAAAGCAGCGCTTTCGGTCTCGGCTATCCACATGCCCAGTACCTGTTTCATGCCATCTTGATTAAGGCCTATGACAAGGAAGATGGTTTTGTTAACAATCCTGGCATTATGCCGGATTTTAAAGGCTATGCCGTCCATCCACAGTACATAATAGCGTTTTTCCAGTGGATGGTTCTGCCATTCTTTAACATGTTCGATAATGCGGCTGGTGACATTGGAGATGGTACCTTCGCTAACATCTACACCGTACATTTCCCGCACCTGTTCTTCTATATCACGGGTTGACATGCCACGGGAATACAGCCCGATAATAGCCTCTTCTATCTGGTCGGACATGCGGCTGTGTTTAGGGATTAATTGCGGGGTAAATTCGCTGTTGCGATCGCGGGGAATGTTGAGTACCATATCGCCTAACGAGGCGCTTTTTACCGTCTTTTTTGAAGTCCCATTACGGGAGTTGCCGCTATTATGGCCTTCAACACTGTGTTTTTCATAGCCTAAATGCTCATCCAGTTCGGCTTGGAGCATGGATTCTACGCCCTCTTTGAAAAGGCTTTGGAAGAAGTCTTTGAACTCTTCTTTGTTCTTGAACTGCTTGAAGAAGTCTTTGGGAATGTCTAATTTTTTGTCGCTCATAATGTTAATGTATTAAGAAAGTGTCTTTTTTGCGCTTTTTGTGTTAGGGCATGCCCTAACACAAAAAAGTCCCTCAATACACCACAAAGATATCTATTTACACAAAATATTTTACACGACCTAATGGTGGTCAAATCTTCAATAACTTTATTCCATCCTCTTTCATGAGAGAGTGGCTCATAATAAGGTTTTCCTGCATAGCCAAAAATAAATTGGATTATTTCGTCTATGAAACAATGAAAAAAGCTCAAATGAGGCATTGTTGGTATGGCCGTTTTTATATAATTGCTACTTCCTTTTGAAATAAGTAAGTATTTTGTTCCCACCCAAATATGTCTATTTCTGATATGGCGTTTTTTCCCGCATAATAAAGTTGGTCTAGTGTATTCAAACTCTGGCCAAGCATTATAAAGAAGATATTGATCTTTATCCTTAGGCGTATATGGTTTACATGGAGGATAAGGTTTATCGATTCTTTTTGCTTGCAACAACAAAGCTCTATGGCCTTCCTTCTTTCCTTTATTATCTTCTTTTCGTAACAGCAGTAAATCGCCTATTTCTACATAATTTGCAGTAAATCCCTTGCATTTAACATATGGACTTTGATGTACAAAGACACTCCCGGCAGATATCTTAGTGCTACCAGTAAATGTAGTTGTGTTTACCGCATCCGGAATGACTTTGGTCATCTCGGCGATAATTGGAGTTTCTGATTTGGTGTAATCTACTGTTGATAGTGCTTCTAATAATTTAGTGCGCAATGTAATAATGTCCGATGGATTTATACGTATCATTTTGATTTATTTATATTCTTTCATTAGCCAACACTCAAATACAGGATCTTGAATTTCAAGCTTATTGCCGGGCAAGATATCAATTAAATCTTTTTCAAGCGTAGCCTTACGCAAGTTTTTGATGTTGGCTGAAGTACCCAAATCATACTTTTTCAATACCTCTTTTGACGAAAAATTGGTTTCGCCGGCCACAATGGCCAACAGGAAATTGATCTGCTTGGGGGTGAGCGCATCAATAATGGTTGTGAACAACAGGCTCAACTGGTTAATGAGTGCGGCAAATGATTCTTCAACAATTTTCTTGTTGCATACTTTCTCCGTGCGCAGCCATACCTGCTGGCTGAGCTGTTGGGTATAATAGGAGTGGCATTTCATCAGGCCGGCAATTTCACCGCAAAGTTCATCGGAAATCTGTTTACCGGTGCTTTTGAAACGTCCGGCAATGAATTTTATCCAATCTTCCCGTTGTATTTTTTGTAGAAACATAATATCGCCGAATTTATAGAACGGCATGCTATAGTTCGTAAAAATATCCATGAGCATGTGGCGCTTGCTGCCGTAGAGGCAATAACACACCTTGCTGTGGTGCTGCCAGTGCGACCGCAGTTTTTTCTGAAAAGCCAAGGGCTCATCATAGCCTTTGATGTTCTGAAATTCATCAATGCACATTACCACCTGTTTTTTTGAATCGGTGGCTAATTTTTGCGGCAAGTCTAATATCTCATCGAGCGACAGTGAGCGGTCTTTGAAGTCAACGCCAAAGGACAGTTCATAGCTTTGCGTGCTGTCGGAAAAGGTGATAGTGGGGGCAAAACGGCCAAGGTATCTCCGGACGTTGGCCATAAATTCTTCCAAAGTTGTTTTCGATGATTGGAGTGCAGCTTTGGAAAAAGCGCTGTAAAACTGTTCGGCTGTGCGACAATTGAACAAGTCGAGCTTGCACACAATGATGTCTTTGTATTTTTTCTCCAACTGGTCGGCAACTTTATTCACCAGGGAGGTTTTACCCCACCTGCGCGGCGCAATAATGGTGGTATTGACCAGCGCCCTGAAATTTTGAAGAAGATGTTTACTTTCCATTTCTCTGTCTGTAAAATCTTCATTGTTAGCTATTTTCCCGTATATAAAAGGTGCTTTCATGCCATTAAAAATTAGATTTCCCACAAAGTTAATCATTTAATTTGGAATTTACAAATTTGAAATAGATTAATTTGAAATCAATCAATTTCAAATCATTTGATTTCAAATCGTCCTATTTTTTCTTTTTAACATAGAATTGGCATGGAATTTGCGGGAACTTACCTATATTTGTTTAAATCTTTAAACCCAATATTATGTCGCAGATTCTTTCTATCCATGCCCGCGAAATTCTCGATTCAAGGGGAAATCCCACCATTGAAGTTGATTTGCTGACCTCCGATGGTGTATTAAGCCGCGCAGCCGTCCCGTCGGGTGCGTCTACCGGTGTGCACGAGGCCGCAGAACTCCGGGATGGCGACAAAGGCCGCTACGGCGGAAAAGGCGTACTGAAAGCCGTAGAGAACGTGAATACCGTGATTAATGAAGAATTAAACGGGAGATCAATAATTGACCAACGAGAGATTGACCGCGCGATGATGGCCCTGGACGGTACGGAAAATAAGTCGAACTTAGGCGCCAATGCCGTTTTAGGCGTGTCGCTGGCAGTGGCTAAGGCGGCAGCGCAGGCAACGGGACAATCATTGTTCCGCTACGTGGGTGGCATAGACGCACGTACCCTGCCCATTCCCATGATGAATATCCTCAACGGCGGTTCGCATGCCGATAATGCTATCGACTTCCAGGAATTTATGATCATGCCTGTGGGCGCCGATACTTTTGCCGAAGCCCTGCGCATGGGCGCCGAAGTGTTCCACTGCCTGAAAGATGTGTTGAAACAACAGGGCTATTCCACCAATGTAGGCGACGAAGGAGGCTTTGCACCTAACCTCAAATCAAACGAAGAGGCGGTGAAAGTTATTCTCGAAGCCATTGAAAAAGCTAACTATAAACCCGGAGAAGACGTGTTTATCGCACTCGATCCGGCATCGTCCGAATATTACATCGAAAAAGAAAATGTGTACCATTTCCGCAAATCTACCGGCGATAAACTTACGCCCGCACAAATGGTGGACTTTTGGAAGAATTGGGTGAATAAATATCCCATCGTCTCTATTGAAGACGGCATGGCGGAAGACGACTGGGACGGCTGGAAACTGCTTACCGATACGATTGGCGCTCAATGCCAGCTGGTGGGCGACGACCTGTTTGTGACCAACAGCCGGCGACTGAAAATGGGCATCGACCGTAAAGTCGCTAATTCCATCCTCGTAAAAGTAAACCAGATAGGCACCCTGACCGAAACGATGGAAGCCGTGGATATGGCTACCCGCAACGGCTACACAGCTATCATGAGCCACCGCAGCGGCGAAACGGAAGATACGACCATTGCCGATTTAGCCGTGGCGCTGAATACCGGCCTGATCAAAACAGGTTCGGCCTCGCGTAGCGACCGCATGGCCAAATACAATCAATTGCTTCGCATAGAGGAAGCCTTAGGCGCTGATGCGTACTATCCGGGACGCGATTTCAAATACACTAAAAAATCATGACGGTATTTTTGTAAAAAATCACTACCTTTGTGGCCGGAATTTAACAAAGTAGATTTTGGCTATGAAAAAAATAATTTTTCTTTGTGTACTTTGCAGTTTGATGTTGGGCGCGGTTCCCCGTGCACACGCCGAAAAGCCGGTGGAACCTATGGGTATCGGCACGTGGGTGCTCAATGCCGGTATAGGATCGAGCGGCTATGGCTACGGCGATGGCCAGTGGCTCTACGGTTTTGGCATTAAAGGCGCCATCCAGAAAGGATTATGGCAAGTAGGCTGGGGCGTGATTTCGCTGGGAGGCGAAGCCGGCGTGGCTTGGGCATCTCATAACGGGCTGAATTATACTCGCTTTAACATTGCTCCTCGCAGTAGTTATCACTACGGCTGGGATGTGCCCGGCCTGGATACCTACGCCGGTCTGACCACGGGCATCGGCTTTGTGGGTAACAGCATTGCTTCCGGCACTGCTGTGCATTTTTATGGTGGTATGTATATCGGCGGGTCTTATTTTTTATCCGAACAGTTCGGCTTTAATGCGGAAATGGGACTGGGTACTACTATGCTGCAATTGGGCTTGGTTTATCGATTCTAAAATGATTTAATAATATGGAATATTCTCATGAAGTGCAACACATGTGTGTTGTGAAAAAAGGGCCTAACCATGGCCCGGCGCCCATTCCCGAAGAAGGAAAATGGGTAAAGGCAAAAGAAGTAAAAGACATTTCGGGCTTGACACACGGTGTGGGCTGGTGTGCACCGCAACAAGGCGCATGTAAGCTGACCCTGAATGTGAAAGACGGTGTTATTCAGGAAGCGTTGGTGGAAACCATCGGTTGTTCTGGCATGACCCACTCGGCAGCTATGGCTTCCGAAGTGCTGGTGGGTAAAACCATTCTTGAAGCATTGAACACCGACCTCGTGTGCGACGCTATCAATACTGCCATGCGCGAATTGTTTTTGCAAATCGTGTACGGCCGTACGCAAAGCGCTTTCTCGGAAGGCGGATTGCCCATCGGCGCCGGTCTCGAAGACTTGGGTAAAGGCCTCCGCAGTCAGGTGGGCACCATGTTCAGTACGCTCGACAAAGGTGTTCGCTACCTCGAAATGGCCGAAGGCTATATCAGCCGTATGGCGCTCGACAAGGAAGGCGAAGTGATCGGCTATGAATTTGTGCATGTAGGCAAAATGATGGATGCCATCAAAAAAGGCGCCGACGCCAACGAAGCATTGAAAAAGGCTACCGGTACTTACGGACGTTTCGCCGAAGCGGCTAAATACATTGATCCCCGTCACGAATAATTAAAATCTGAAAAATTATGGCATTATTTGAAAGTTACGAACGCCGCATTAAACAAATCGAAGCGGTGCTCCAACAATATAAGATCAAAGACCTTGATGAGGCAAAAGCCATCTGCGAGGCAAAAGGAATTAATCCTTACAAAATTTGCGAAGAAACGCAGCCTATTTGCTTTGAAAATGCAAAATGGGCCTACGTGCTCGGTGCGGCTATTGCAATTAAAAAAGACTGCAAAAAAGCCGCCGAAGCGGCCGAGGCTATCGGCGAAGGCTTGCAGGCGTTTTGTATTCCCGGATCTGTGGCGGCCGACCGCAAGGTAGGCATCGGCCACGGCAACTTGGCTGCCATGCTGCTGCGCGACGAAACCAAATGCTTCGCCTTCCTGGCCGGTCACGAATCCTTTGCCGCTGCCGAAGGCGCTATTGGTATCGCCAAGTCGGCGAACAAAGTGCGCAAAGAGCCGCTGCGCGTTATTCTGAACGGTTTGGGCAAGGATGCTGCAATGATCATTTCGCGCATCAACGGGTTCACCTACGTGCAAACCCAGTTCGACTACGCTACCGGCGGTTTGAAAGTAGTGAAAGAAACGCCTTACTCTGCGGGCGAGCGCGCCAAAGTGAAATGCTACGGCGCCGATGACGTGCGCGAAGGTGTGGCCATCATGCGCAGCGAAGGCGTGGATGTGTCCATTACGGGGAACTCCACCAATCCTACCCGCTTCCAGCATCCTGTGGCCGGCACTTACAAAAAAGAGTGCATGGAACAGAGTAAAAAATATTTCTCCGTAGCTTCGGGTGGCGGTACGGGACGTACGCTGCACCCCGACAACATGGCCGCCGGCCCTGCTTCTTACGGCATGACCGACACCATGGGGCGCATGCACGGCGATGCACAATTTGCAGGCTCCTCATCAGTACCTGCCCACGTGGAAATGATGGGCTTCTTAGGCATGGGCAACAACCCCATGGTAGGCGCCACTGTTTCTGTAGCCGTGGCTGTGGAAGAAGCAATGAAAAAGTAATTAAGTGACTGGGTGGCTAAGAGACTAAGTGATTAAGAAATTAATTACTCTTAGTCCCTTAGTCTCTTAGTTTCTTAGTCCCTTAGTCTCCGATCTCCGTAATCCCTATAATTGAATAAATTATGGGGATTTTTGTTTTCAGGTGGTTTTGACTAATCACAGCCATTAATTTTGTACATACAAAATTTATTCATATATTTGTATTAATAAAATTATATTGTATGACAACCGCTGCTCAACCCGTGGTCTCGCACCACACCGATAGGATGATGGCTACAACACTTATCAAGCCTGAGGAAAGTCCGGTACCCGTAACTCATGACGGGAATGATGAATTTATGGTAATTTATGCCGGGGACGGCACTCCTATGACTTCAGAACAGGTAACTGCATATTTGCAGGATGCCTTGGATTCTGCGGATAGGGGAGAAGGTCGGTCGATAGAAGAAGTTTGTAGAAAATACGGGATAGATTATGATTCGTTATAATGTTTTGTTTCAGCCGGAAGCCGAAGCAAACTTAGACGAAATCTTTGAATATACTGTTTGGAAATATGGAAATGCTAAAGCATTATTCATAATTCAAAAATTAGTTGCTTCTGCGAAAAAATTATCCTTTATGCCGCGAAAATTCAGGCGGGTAGATACCAATACCAATCGTGAAATTCGTTGCTGTGTAGAGGGGAAGTATAGAATATTCTATGAAGTCTATGGCGATATGGTGCGTATTCTTCGTATTCATCATACATCCCGGAGTGAACGCCGTTTTAACATATAGGGCTTTAAGTAATTAAGTGACTAGGTGGCTAAGAGACTAAGTGATTAAGAGATTAATTACTCTTAGTCTCTTAGTCCCTTAGTCTCTCAGTCTCTCGTCTCTTAGTCTATTTAATCACCTGCTCCAGCTTCCCGATAATTGCCATCGCTTCGTCGTACACTTTCTGCATTTCCACCCGTCCGGTTCCCGGGGCGTAGCGGGCGAATTCACATTCATCAAGCACTTGCAGGAAAGTGGCAGTATCTTCTTCATTCACATTTTTGTGCTGCATGGCATCTCGCGCTTTATCCCGCGATAGGCCGGCCACATCAAGGCCGGTTTTGTCCGTGAGGTAGCCCCACATGGCGCGGCTCAGTTCCTCGTAGTAGTGATTAATATTCCCCTCTTTCAAATATTGTCCGGCCGTTTTTAACCGGCGTTTGGCTACTTTATTCGCTTTACGGTTGCGGGTGAACACCACGTCCTGTGATTTTTTAATGTGGCGCTTCAGACCGTAGTACCCGGCTATGAACAGGGCGAGGAATGCCGATACCAATGCCCAGTAAGCAGTAGATTGAAAAAACAGGCGGCCTTTTTCTTTCAATGCCAACGCACCTGTTTTGATGTAATGAATATCGCTGTCCAGCGATTTTACCGACTGGCGGTTGATGCCGGCAACAGTAGTAGCAGCGCCGGCATTAGGGTCCTTGCTTACGCCTAAATGCAAGTTTTTAGAGTGCAGGGTAATATATTGTTTTTTTGGAATATCGAAATAAGTAAATTCAACTCCCGGAATATTGAAACTGCCTTCGTTGCGTGGAATTACGGGATATTCAAAGGTTTTATTGCCCGAAATACCCGCCATAGATGCTTTGGTATTATCGTTAATTTTTACATCGTAGGTTTCAAAATGAGGCGGGAAATTCACCTGCGGCATTTCAATGAATTTAAGATTGCCTTCGCCGCTGATTTTTATCAGCAGGTTGAGCGCGTCGTTGGCTTGCACACTGTCGCGGTTGAATTGGGCGTCGAGCCGGAAGTTGGCGCCCACGGCTCCTTTAAAAGAGGCCGGCGCTCCGCCGGGCAGTGCGTTGACCTGCACAGTGGGCGTGGGAGATACCACGCGCTTACGAACAATCTGCGGCGTGTCGAAAAACGAATCGAAAAAACTACGCGGCTGATTGCTTCCTTGCACCTGCAGGGCGCAAGTCACTTCAAAGGGTTCTACTTTAATGGGGCCTGTTTGTTGCGGAAACAGGACATAACGGCGTATAACAGCAGTATTATATACTTTTCCGNNCCGTTGACATTTTCGCGCTGAAACTGCAATTGCTGGGGCGCTTCCAATTCCTGACTCCAAAAGCCGTTGAAGGTAGGAAACTTTACCTCTTCAAATCCGGCGATGTTCATTTGCCGCGTAAATAATTTAATGGTGGCAATAAGGTATTCTCCGCGGTAAACAGATGATTTGCTAAAAGTAATATTGGTGAAAATATCTGTTTCACCGGCAGCGCNNCACCGGCGGCGCCCTGATTGCCGCTTTGCGTTGCCTGTTGGTTGTTGCCTGCCGCCGCATCGCCTTTCACCACTTCGATGGTAGTGGGCCGGGTTTGGTAGTTTTTGCCGCCTACAGTGGCTTTGGCTGCACCAATGGTTATTCTACCTTCTTTAGTAGCCTGTAGGATATATACGAAACTTATGCTTTTGCTTTGTGTGGTTTGTCCGTTGATAATTTGAATGCTTTGGCTGGAAGAGCGTGAAGGGCCTGCCAGAATGGAGAAGCCGGCGAGGTCGGGCGCTGTGAAATTGTCAGGTTCGGCATTTAACGTAAAAGTCATGCGGAAACTTTCTCCCACGGCTACCACCTGCGGTGCCGAAACGGTAAACGACACGTCCTGTGCCCATGCCACCGTGCTACAGCATAAGAATGTAAGTAAAAGTAATTTTATTCTCATTTTCATTTTAACCATCTTTTTCATCACCAATTTTTCTCTGCCTTATGTTTTCCTGCAGCTTTCGCCTTTTCTTCCTTCACTTTTTCCTGTGTGTTTTTCTCGTCGGCCTGTATGGCTTCTAACAATTGTTGCGCCTGTTGCGGCGAAATTTTAGGCGCTTGTCCTTGTTGCTGCTGTTGATTGTCTTTGTTTTGTTGATCGTTCTTATTCTTGTCGTTTTGTTTATCCTGATCCTTATTGTCTTTGTTTTGATCGTTTTTGTCGTCGTTCTTATTGTCTTGCTGATCTTGATTCTGGTCTTTATTCTGATCTTGATTTTGCTGATTCTGCTGGTTCTGTTGGTCTTTTTCCAGCATTTCCTGTGCATAGGCTAAGTTTGTGCGCGTTTCATCATCGGAGGGATTAATGCGCAACGATTGCTTGTAGGCATCAATACTTTCCTGCCATTTCTTTTGTTTGAGCGCGGCATTGCCTAAATTATGAAAAACTTTGGCTTTATTGCCGGAACTCATCAGTACTTCCGGCGGCGCCAATGATTTAAAAGTGTTTTCCGCCTGTTCATATTGGTTTTGCTTATAGAAAGTATTGCCTAGATTAAAGCGGGCGGCTAAGGAGGTGGAATCTACTTCCAGTGCATGGCGATAGGCGATTTCCGCATCATTGAATTGTTCCTGTTTGTACAATTTGTTCCCTTTGCGCACTTCGGTCTTGTCGACCTGTGCATAAGCTACAGCCGATAAGAACAGTAAAGAGAAAAGAAAAAATACACGTTTCATACTAAGCGGATTTATTTGTCCTGAAAATGTCAAAGCTCTTGCTCCATTTGTTTTTCCGCTCCGATACAAAGGTTTCGGCGATAAGGAAAAACAAGGTGAAGGCCNNTGCGAATTGTTCATTAAATTCGGAAAACACAACATTGCTCACTTCCTGCTTATCCATCTTCGATATGTCGTCTAAGATCTTATCTAATCCCAGGTCGGAGTTGGTGGCGCGGGTGTAGCTGCCGTGCCCTTCGGCGGCAATTTTTTGCAGGGTATTTTCATCAAGGCGGGTGACTACAATGTTTCCGTCTTTATCTTTCAGCATACCGCCGTCTACAGGGATAGGTTGTCCCTCGGCGGAGCCAATGCCTATGGTGTGAACAATGATACCCTGTTCATAGGCGGTTGTTGCGGCGCTTACCGGATCGTCTTCATGGTTTTCACCGTCGGTGATGATAATCAGGGCGCGGCTCCTGTCGCTTTCCGCCGTGAACGAGCGGATAGATAAGTTAATGGCGGCGCCAATGGCCGTGCCTTGTTTCGGCACAATATTTGGTGAAATGGATGATAAAAATATTTTTGCCGATATGTAATCGGCGGTCACCGGAAGTTGCACATAAGCATCGCCGGCAAACACAATCAACCCTATGCGGTCGTCTTTCAGTCTGTCGACTAAGCGCGATACGGCTAATTTTGCGCGTTCCAGCCGGTCAGGTTTAAAGTCCTGCGCCAGCATACTGTTCGACACGTCGAGGGCTATGATCACTTCCACGCCTCTGCTTTTCACTTCGCGCACACCGGCGCCTATCTGCGGACGGCTGAGGCCGACGGCGAAGAAAAATACGGCCAGACACAGTAAAATGAGTTTGAACCAGCCGCGCCGTTTGGATACGCCCGGCATCAGCGGTTCCATCACTTTGGTATTGCCGAAGCGCGACAGGGCTCTCTGTTTCATCCTCAGGTGAACAAGGTAGATGAGAATCATCACCGGAATGAGCGTCAGTAGCCAAAGATATATGGGTTGTGCAAGTTGAAGCATGTTTAAGGTATTCTTTTTAATATAACCAATCGCAGCAGCAATTCCAGCAGGAATGCAGCCAGCGCAGCCAAAGCAAAGGGCATGAACTCTTCTTTGTATACGGAGAGCGCATCCACGGTGACCTTGGCTTTTTCCATTTGGTTAATTTCATTATAAATTTCCAGCAGTTTTGTGTTGTCGGTAGCGCGGAAGTAGCGCCCGCCGGTCATTTCGCTGATTTGTTTCAATAAATCTTCATCAATTTCCACCGGCACCTGTTGAATAATCACGCCGCGTTCGGTGAGGAAAGGATAGGGCGCCATGCCTTGGGTGCCAATGCCTATGGAATATACGCGTATGCCGTAAGTTTTGGCGATTTCGGCAGCCATTAGCGGGGCTATTTCCCCGCGGTTGTTCACCCCATCGGTGAGCAGGATGATGACCCGGCTTTTGGCGTCGCTGTCTTTAAGCCGCGCTACGGCAGTGGCCAATCCGTTGCCAATGGCGGTGCCGTCTTCTATCCAGCCTGTTTCTATTTCTTTAATCAGGTTAATCAGCGTGGCACGGTCGGTGGTGAGCGGGCACTGGGTAAAACTTTCGCCGGCTAACACTACAATGCCCATGCGGTCGTATGGCCGTTCGGCGATAAAGCGTATAGAAATATCTTTGGCTGCATTGATACGGTCGGGGTTGAAATCGCGCGCCAGCATACTGGTCGACACGTCGAGCGCAAAGATAATATCAATGCCTTCCGTGTCGATGCGGGAAGATGTATTCGACGAGCGTGGGCGGGCGACAGCAATAATTAACAACGCAATGGCCGACGTTCGCAGTATGAATGGAACATGTTCGAAGTAGTGCCGCAAGCCTTTGCCGGTGTTGCTGAACGCCGCCAGCGACGATATTTGCAGCGCCGGCGTAGCGCCTTTGATAGCACGCCAAACGTAGTGCGCTATCACCGGAATGAGCAGCAGTAGCAGGTATAATATGTTGGGATATTCAAAAAACATTGATGATTTATTATTTTCTATTTATTATTTATTCTCGCCCGTCACTCGTTACTTCATTTGGACGGGTGTTGTAGACAAAGTCGCTTACGATGCTGATGGCTCCTTCATTTTCATTTTGCTCCGGCTGGTATTTGGCAAATTTTACCAGGTCGGCGACGTTCAATAATTCACGCAGTTTGTTCATTAATTCTTCGGGAATTTTCAGTGTTTGCAACGACTGCAATATTTCTTCCGAAGTTTGTTCCATGGCCTGCACATTATACTGTTCTTCGAGGTACACGCGCAGCACATCGGTAATGCGGGTGTAGTAAATTTTTACTTTATTGTTTTGCCACAATTTTTCGGCTTTGATCTTTTCCAGTTCGCGCAAAGCCGTCACATAAGGCGGATCTTTGGGTTTGGATTTAAAGAATATGGACTCTTTGCGCTTCCATTTCGACATAAGGTAAACGATTAATACAATGATGACCAGCACTGCCAGTCCTATGCCGACATAAAACAGTATTTCTTCAAGGGTAACAGGATACTTGATGGGTGCTTTAATATCAAAGGCTTCGAAAGTTGTAGTGTCTATCGCCACGGTTTTTACTTTGAGTTGCAGGTCTTGCTCGCTGTACAGGGTATCGACTTGTCCGTTGGTACGCCGTACCAGAAAAGGCACGCGCGGCAAAGGATAGATTCCGGCATCGAAGGACGTGATTGTCCAGTTGGCTTGCACCGTGATATTGGAAGCGGTTTCCTGCAGCGTGTCCAGCCTGGCCGATAAGATCTCTATCAGTCCGTTGTTAACAGAGTCGATGCTGGGGAAAGCCGTAGGCAGTTGCTTGTCCACCGTGGCTTTCAGGCTCCACTGCACCTGCTCGCCAATCATGATACTGTCGCGGTCGATTTCCGCTTTCAGTACCACGTCTTGTGCGCACAGGCTTTGCGCGGTGAGTAGTAATGCGATGATCCAAAAAAAACGTAGTTGCATTAGCGCGATTTAAAAAGTTTTACTAAAGGTTTTACATAATCTTCGGCCGTGCTGATTTGCACGCTGTCGATGCGGCATTTGGCCAGACTTTGGGAAATGGTTACATTGCTTTTGTTCCACCAGTCGCTGTACTGATTGCGCACCTTGCGGCTCGAGGTATCAATCCACATTTCTTTGCCGGTTTCGGCGTCGTGCAGTTGAATAAGTCCCACTTTCGGCAACGTGGTTTCCCGCGGGTCATAGAGGCGAATAACGGCCAAATCGTGTTTGTTGGCGGCAATTTTCAGCGCATCTTCAAAGCGGATTTGTCCTTCGGTGTTCATGTCGATAAGGTCGGACAACAGAAATGCCGTGCAGCGCTTTTTAATGGCGTTGGTGAGGTAGCGCAGGGCTTCCGATACATTGGTCTGCGAACTTTTAGGTTCAAACTCGAGCAATTCGCGGATGATGCGCAGCAAATGGCTGCGACCTTTCTTCGGCGGAATAAATTTTTCCACCGTGTCACTGAAAAACAAGGCGCCCACCTTATCGTTATTGATGGAAGCGGAAAACGACAGCACCGCTGCTACTTCGGCCATGAGGTCTTTCTTTAGTTTTCCCGTGGTGCCGAACCAGCGCGACCCGCTCACGTCTACCATCAGCATCACGGTGAGTTCGCGTTCTTCTTCAAATATTTTTACATACGGAGCATGCAGGCGGGCCGTCACATTCCAGTCCATGTTGCGCACATCGTCGCCATACTGGTATTC